>DATCBX010000098.1:0-9668 GCA_036511635.1 Acidimicrobiales bacterium
CGACTACCCGGTGGAAGTGTCGCCACTTTCGCGCCGCCACCAAAAAGACCCCGAACTCACTGAACGTTTTGAGTCCTACGCCGCGACCAGAGAGCTCTCGAATGGATTTAGCGAACTTAACGATCCCGTTGATCAACGCGCTCGCTTCGAAGAGCAGGCGAGGCTCGGTGCCGCGGGCGATGAGGAAGCGATGCGCATTGACGAGGACTACATCAAGTCTCTCGAGTGGGGACTTCCACCAACCGCTGGTCTCGGTCTTGGGATGGACCGACTGGCGATGCTGATTGCCGACGAGGCGAACATTCGAGAAGTGATCGCCTTTCCTACCCTGAAGCCACTGCGCGACTAGTAACTCGGCAGGTCCTCGAGTAACGACTCGATGAGAGCACCAAAACCAAGGCGCAGCCCATCACTCGGCACGATGGTGAGCGACTCGCGTGCTTGAGCTAGGTATCCTCGCGCAGCTTGCATGGTCTTGTCAACGCCGTCAGAAGCGACGACGAGCTTGCGAGCGCGCTCGCGGTCATCGTCGGCGAGGGATTTGCCCAGAAGTTCACGAAGTTCGTCGCCAACGCGTGCGTCGGCGAGGGCGTAGAGCGTTGGCAAGTTATAGATACCTTCGGCCAGGTCCTGGCCGGCCGGCTTACCAAGTTGGTTTTCCGTGGCCGTTAAGTCCAAGATGTCGTCGCGAAGTTGATAGACCATGCCAAAGCAGCGTCCGAACTCAGCCAGACCTTCGGTGACGTCGCTCGGGAGTTTTGCGGTCATGGCGCCGTAGCGACAACTCGTCGACATGAGTGAGGCGGTCTTGCCCTCAATAGCTTCGAAGTAGTCCTTCTCACTACGCTCAGTTGAGTAGGCGGTTCGAACTTCACTAACTTGTCCGCGCGTTAACCAGGCGAGGGTGCGAGCCATGAGGCCGGCGAAGTCGGCGCCTAGCTCGGCGGCAATGCTCGCAGAACGCGCCATGAGGTAGTCGCCGCCGACAATCGCGATGAGATTGCCGTAGCGCGCATTCACGCTGTCGACGTTGCGACGAATTTCGGCTTCGTCCATGACGTCGTCATGGTAGAGCGAGGCGAGGTGCAACAGTTCTAGGGCCACGCCGCCCAGCAGGTCGTTTTGCGACGCTGGTCGTTCGCCACTCGTCGCTGAGGCGACGGCGAGGATCGGACGAAGGCGCTTTCCCCCGGCGTAAATGAGGTGCGTGGTGATTGAATCGAGGTACGGGTCGCCAAAAATGACCGATTCGGCGAGAAGTGTCTCGAGACGGGCGAGATCTGCCTCAACTAACGAAAGGCCAAGCTGTTCGTGCGGATTCACCCCAACACCATAGATGAGCGTTGTTAGTGGGCCAGAGGTCCCTAATTGTTAGGACCTCGTTGACCGTTTAAGGGCGTTGAAGCACCATTACACTTCTTTATAAAAGAAACAAAGGACGACCATTGTTTGAGCGATTTACAGACCGTGCCCGCCGAGTACTCGTACTCGCACAGGAAGAGGCACGCGACCTAAACCACGCGTTTATCGGCACCGAGCACATTTTGCTGGGTCTGATTCGTGAGGGTGAAGGCGTCGCGGCCAAGGCGCTGGACGCCTTGGGGGTCACGTTTGATGTTGTACGCGAAAAGGTGGAAGAGGCCATTGGGGCCAATACCAACCCTTCACCCGGATCACCCCCCTTCACGCCCCGTGCGAAGAAGGTCCTTGAACTCTCTCTACGTGAGGCCCTCCAACTCGGCCACTCCTACATCGGCACTGAGCACATGTTGCTCGGACTCGTTCGTGAAGGCGAGGGCGTTGCGGCCCAGGTTCTGAACGACCTCGGCGCCGACATGGCTCGCGTTCGCACCCAAGTCATTCAAATGATGTCCGGCCAGGCCGGAAAAGAGTCGGGTGCCTCGAATACTCCTGGCTCATCGAAGAGCGACCCAGAGGCGGCCGGTGGATCTGCCGTTCTCGACCAGTTCGGCCGTAACCTCACGCAGTTTGCTCGCGAGGGAAAGCTCGACCCACTCGTTGGACGTGAAAAGGAAGTCGAGCGCGTGATGCAAGTGCTCTCGCGTCGTACCAAGAACAACCCGGTTTTGATCGGCGAGCCTGGCGTGGGCAAGACCGCCATCGTCGAAGGATTGGCCCAGCGCATTGTCGCAAACCAGGTTCCGGTCACGTTGGCCGACAAGCAGCTCTACACATTGGACCTTGGCGCGTTGGTCGCTGGATCGCGTTACCGCGGTGACTTCGAAGAGCGCTTGAAGAAGGTCTTGAAAGAGATTCGTACTCGCGGGGACATCATTCTTTTCATTGATGAGATACACACGCTCGTCGGTGCCGGTGCCGCCGAAGGCGCCATCGACGCTGCGTCGATCTTGAAGCCGATGTTGGCCCGCGGCGAGCTCCAGACCGTTGGTGCCACAACGATTGACGAGTACCGCAAGCACATCGAGAAGGACGCCGCCCTTGAGCGCCGTTTCCAGCCCGTCAAGGTGGAACAGCCCTCAGTCGCGATGACCATTGAAATCTTGAAGGGACTTCGTGAGGTCTACGAAGAGTTCCACGCCGTCAAAATCACCGACCAGGCACTCATCGCCGCGGCGAACATGTCCGATCGTTACATCTCGGACCGCTTCTTGCCCGACAAGGCAATTGACTTAATCGACGAAGCTGGTAGTCGCCTTCGCATTCGTCGCATGGACACGCCACCCGCGCAGAAGAAATTCGACGCGGACATCGCGCGTGTACGTGCCGACAAAGAGACGGCCATGGACAGTGGCGCGATCGAGCAGGCCAAGGCCCTCGAAGAGCAAGAGCGCGAGCTCATTGCTCAAAAGGAACTGCTTGACGTCACGGTGCAAGCCTCAGGTGGGGAAACCTTCGACCTCGTGGACGAAGAGACCATCGCCGAAGTGCTGGCCGTGTGGACGGGTATTCCGGTGTACCGCCTCACCGAAGAAGAAACTACGAAGTTGTTGCGCATGGAGGATGAACTCCACAAGCGCGTCATTGGCCAAGACGAAGCGGTTAACTCACTCAGTAGGGCGATTCGTCGCACGCGAGCGGGTCTTAAGGACCCCAAGCGTCCCGGTGGCTCGTTCATCTTCCTTGGACCGACGGGTGTGGGTAAGACCGAACTCGCCAAGACCCTCGCGGAGTTCCTCTTCGACGACGCCGACGCGTTGATCCAACTCGACATGTCGGAGTACATGGAAAAGCACTCCGTCTCGCGTCTTGTTGGTTCGCCTCCGGGCTACATCGGGTACGACGAGGGTGGTCAATTGACGGAAGCCGTTCGTCGCAAGCCCTTCTCCGTTGTCTTGTTTGACGAAGTGGAAAAAGCTCACCCCGACGTCTTCAACATTCTGTTGCAGATTCTCGAAGATGGTCGGCTCACTGACGCACAGGGCCGCGCTGTCGACTTTAAGAACACGATTCTCATCATGACCTCGAACCTTGGCACCTCGGACTTACGAAAGGCCGCCATTGGCTTTGGCAAGGGTTCAGACTCCATCACGCACGAGCGCATGAAGGAGAAGGTCAATCAGGCCTTGAAGGCGCACTTCCGCCCAGAATTCTTGAACCGCATCGATGACACCATTGTCTTCCATGAGCTCACGAAGCCCGAAGTGATGGCTATCGCCGACATGTTCATCACTCGTCTGCGCGATCAGTTGAGTTTGCAAGGTCTCGGTCTCGAGCTCTCAGCGAAGGCCCAGGAGTACTTGGCGGATAAGGGTTACGACCCCGAGCTGGGCGCGCGACCACTTCGCCGTGCGATCCAGCAGTACGTTGAGGACGTCTTGAGCGAGAAGATTCTCTTCAAGGAGTTCCACGCGGGTCAAACCATTGTCGTTGACGCGGCCGAAGGTGATGACGGTGCGTACCTCACGTTTGACGGTGTCGAGGGACTTCCTCCTTCCGTCGACTTCGAAGACACCACCAACGTCTAGACGTCACAGCCTTTCTCTAACGTAGCGAGGGTGAAAACCCACGCGCTCTACGTCTGTCGACTCTGTGGCGCTAACGCGCCACGTTGGCAAGGTCGCTGCACGACGTGTGCCGAGTGGAACACCATCGATCAAGTTGACGCCGGTAACTGGTCGTCGACGCCTCGCGTCGTGACAACACCACTGCGCGAGGTACGTGATGAGGACAGCGCGTTGATCTCTTCACGAGTGGGCGAGTTCGATCGAGTACTCGGCGGCGGCTTCGTTGCGGGGTCCACGACGCTCTTGTACGGCGAGCCTGGTGTAGGTAAGTCGACGCTCGCGTTGATGACGCTGCGCGAGCTGGCGATGCACAACGATGACGTCTTGTTGATCGCCGCCGAAGAGTCCGCGGCGCAAATCGGCCAACGCGCTCGTCGCTTCGGCGAAGTCCCCCCTCTTCTTCACGTCGCGACAACGACCAACGTCGCTTCGGCGACACAACTGCTCAGTGAGAAGCGACGAACGCTCTGCGTCGTGGATTCAATTTCGGCGATGAGCGACGACGCGCTCTCAGGCGTGGTTGGATCCGTCCCTCAGGTCCGCAATGCCGCCGAACGACTCTGCGCCGTTGCTAAATCAACGGGGACGGCGTTGTTGCTCATTGGCCACGTGACCAAAGACGGTGAACTCGCTGGGCCACGTGCGCTCGAACATCTTGTCGACACTGTTGTTCGAATCGAAGGAGATCGAAACGGAACACTGCGACTACTGCGCGCGCAAAAACATCGTTTCGGACCGACCGGGGAAGTTGGGCTCTTCGAAATGGTGGGCGAGGGACTCCGTGAACTCGTCGACGCTTCGACCACACTTCGTGGACCACAACTCGACGTGCCAGGCGTCGTGCTGACGGTCACGAATGACGGTTCTCGATCGTTCCTCGTCGAGATACAAGCACTCGTCGCGCACTCGTCGGGATCGACGCGTCGCGTCGCGTATCAAGTCTCGTCGCAACGACTCTCGCTCCTACTCGCGGTGCTTGAATCACGATGCGGCGTTGACACAGGGCCCCTCGACGTCTTTGCGGCGACGGCGGGTGGTCTCTCGGCGAACGAACCTGGAGTGGACGTCGCTTTAGCGCTCGCCGTCGCGTCGGTAACGCTCGGCTTCTCCGTTCCTTCATCGTTGGTGGCCATTGGTGAGGTCGGTCTCGCGGGGGAACTTCGGGCGGTGTCGGGGCTGGCGCGCCGCGTCCGTGAAGCGGCACGACTCGGAGCCAACGTGGTCATAGTCCCTGGCGAGGGTGAACTAGACAACGTTCCGGGCATCAACATCATTCGGTGCCATTCCCTGCTCGAAGCAATTGACGCCGCCCAGCCGGTTGCTAGCAATGAGAGGTGACTAAGGTCAGCCACATGTCGTCGCGACTCGATCGTTCATGGTCGGTGATTGAGAGCTATCAAACCTTCGATGGCGTGCACTGCGTGGACGTTTTTTCACGACCGAATGGCACCTTCGGCTATGAGGAGTTTCGTCGAGACCCAGAGGACATGGGCGCCTGGACGCCGATTGGGTACTTTTCCGTGCACGACTACGAGTCGCGGGACGAGGCGTTCGAGGCGGCTCGCGAGCGAGTTTCGTGGCTCGGACCTCTCATCGATCAGTAATTGGGTAGTGCGTGGCTACTTTTAGCCCGACACGGATGGGCCAAAACCTGGTAAAATAGTTAATCCCCCAAGCGCCCTGTTCTTGAGCGCTTCCCCCCTCTGAGGAGAGTCTTTACCAATGACTGCGCGTAAGTACAAAAAGGGCGATCGTCTCGTCTACCCCCACCATGGCGCCTGTACGGTGGAAAAAATCGAGAAAATGACGGCTTTTGACGTCAAACAGGACTATTTGAAGCTCAAGGTCGCCTACACGGACCTCGTGTTGATGGTGCCCGTCGCTAACGCCGAGTCGGTGGGACTCCGCGACGTCATCAACGACGAAGAGGTCGAAGAGGTTTTTGCCGTACTTCGCAAGAAGGAAGCTCGCATGCCCACCAACTGGTCGCGCCGCTTCAAGAACCACTCTGAGAAGTTGCGTTCGGGTGACATCTACCAAGTCGCCGAAGTAGTCCGAAACCTTTCGATTCGTGACAAGGACAAGGGACTCAGCGCGGGCGAGAAGCGCATGCTTACGCGTGCTCGTCAGATTCTCGTCTCGGAGTTGACCTTCGCACTCAACGTGGACACCGAAGCGGCTGAAGAAAAGCTCGCCTCAGTCCTTCCCTAGCCGTGTCGGTCGCGGCCGTGGTTGTGGCCGCGGGGCAAGGCACTCGCTTTGGCGGTGCAAAACAGTTCTCCCTTTTGGAAGGTGAGAGCGTCGCGTCCAGAAGTGTTCGAGCAGCCCGTTCCGTCGCGGACCTCGTTGTCTTGGTGGTGCCCGGTAGTTACGACGGCAACGGCGAAGGCGCGGACGTCGTCGTGACCGGTGGCCCAACGCGCGCCGCGTCAGTGCGGGCCGGACTCGCTCATTGTGGCGACGCGGACGTAGTCGTGGTGCACGACGCCGCGCGCCCACTTGCGAGCCCGGCGCTCTTTCAATCGGTCGTCGACGCGGTACGAGGTGGCGCCGACGCGGCGATTCCTGGTCTTAAGTTGACCGACACCGTCAAAAAGTTTTCCGTGATCGGCGACGAGACCGTCGTGTCAGCGACGTTGTCGCGTGAAGAGCTCGTGACGGTGCAGACGCCGCAGGCTTTTAAAACCGAGGTGTTGCTGCGCGCGCACGAATCGAACGCCGATGCCAGCGACGACGCTGGTCTCGTAGAGGCGCTCGGCGCCCGTGTCGTTGTGGTTGAAGGCGAGCCTTATAACTTCAAGATCACCCATCTCAGTGATATTGACTTACTGAACGTGGTTGAGAGGAGTCGACAGTGAGAATCGGCCAAGGAATTGACGTTCATCGCGTGAGCGATCAGCAAGACCGTGCACTGTGGCTCGGACTCGTGCACGTGCCCGACGCGCCAGGGCTCGACGGGCACTCTGACGCCGACGTCGCGACCCACGCGCTCTGTGACGCACTGTTGGGCGCGGCAAACCTGGGCGATCTCGGCCGTTACTTTCCCGATAGCGATCCCGCCTTTGCGGGCGCCTCGTCGCGACGACTCTTAGAAGGAACCGTGGCTTTGGTGCACGCTGAGGGCTACCGCGTTGTTTCGGGCGACGTGACGATCATCGCCGAGCGTCCACGACTCGCGCTCTACATGCCCGCGATGTCGCGCGAACTTTCAAGCGTCGTTGGGGCGACGGTGTCGGTGAAGGCCACGACGACTGAAGGGCTCGGTGCACTGGGCCGTGTCGAAGGAATTGGCGCGAGCGCCGTTGTCTTAATCGAGGACCAAGCATGAGCCCGCGACCCGCTCCTCGTCGAGGTGCCCCACAAGGTCGCCCGGCTCGCGCGAACAATCGCTACGGTGCAGCTTCGGGAGCGCCGCGTCGCGCACCCGTGCGCGAGAAGGATGGACTCGGTGGAGATCAAGTCGAAGGTCGTCACGCGGTACTCGAGCTCTTAAAAGCGCGACGACGTCGAGTTGACAAGATCTACATCGCTGAAGCCCAAGACGCCTCCGACACGCTCGACGCCATTGAGTTCGAAGCGCAGCGCCAACGTATTCCCGTGAACATGATCTCTATGACTCGACTGGACCGCGAGGCAAAGACCGAGGGACACCAGGGCGTCATGGCTTTCGCGGCCGCACTCAGCACCGTCAGTCTCGACGATCTCCTCACGGTAAAGCGCCCATTTCTCCTGGTCTGTGATGGTGTCACCGACCCTCGTAATCTCGGGGCCATGTTGCGCAGCGCCGACGGCGCGGGCGTGACAGGCGTGGTGGTGCCGCGCCATCGATCGGCTCGAATCTCGCCGACGGTTACCAAAACCGCGGCCGGCGCGATTGAGTACCTGACTTTCTGTGACGTTGGCGGCATTCCTTCAGCCATTGACCAACTCAACAAAGCTGGAGTTTTAACCGTCGGCCTTGCCGGCGAGACCAAGAGTTCTCTCTACGATCTCGATTTGGGGTCCGGTCCTGTGGCCTTGATTGTCGGCGGCGAAGAAAAAGGACTTTCTCCACTCACTCGTAAACGTTGCGCGACCGTTGTGTCTATACCGCAGCTAGGTCGAATTAGCTCGTTGAATGCGGGAGTGGCAGTTTCGGTGGCGGCATTTGAAGTTGCTCGCCAACGAGCTCGCTAAATACTTGAACCAGTTGTACGCCGACGCTAATGTTGCATTTCAATTGAAGCGAAATCTGCTCATCAGTTAGTACGGCGCAGCGTCAATGACATTGCACTTCGTCGCGCAGTGAGCAGTCCTTCAACTTCGGGGTACGAACTGTCCAATTGGAGTTGATGCCGTTGTACGTGCGTCTGATACCCAGACGTATTCGTGTCTCGAATTGGATCCCCCAATGCATGAGTTAAATAGTCTCGTAACTTCCTTTAGACGCGAAGTCTCTAAATCATGACTGGCCGAAGGAACTTGAATGCGGGTTGGGTTCTTCGACGATTTTGTCTTTTCCTGCTACCAACCCTAATTTTCTCTGGCTTGGTGTCCAGCCCAGCTTTCGCGGGCGGCTACCACACAGTTACTTTGGCGGAGAATGACAGTGGTTCTGACCCACTATTCACTCTTCAAACTGAAGATGTACCAACAAATTTGACGCTCTTCGCAAATCTTCCGCAGGCGTTTACCAACGCTGGCCACACTTTCCTGGATTGGAATACTCAGGCTTTGGGAAATGGAACTTCGTACGCAGATGGTGCGTCCTACGACTTCAGTGCGCCGATCGTTTTATATGCAATTTGGACAAACCAATATGCAACCGTGACCTTTGATGAAAATGCCAATTTCGCTGACCCAGTATCGGAGACCCAAACCTCGAATTCCTCATCCTCACTGACCTCTTTCACGAGTCTCAGTCCGTCGTTTGTCAATGCTGGTCACACGTTTGTCGAGTGGAACACTCAGCCAGATGGGAGCGGAACGGCATACTTAGATCGCGATTCGTATAACTTCAGCGGACCTCTTCTTCTATATGCGATATGGCAATCGAATCCCGTGTTCTCCACAATTTTTGATGCAAACTCAGGAACGGGAACAGTTTCAACCATCTCTGATCCAGTTGGTGCATCTGTTTCGATCCCTTCAGGTTCCGGACTTTCCAAGTCGGGGTTTTCCTTCAATGGCTGGAATACGGCCGCTAACGGCAGTGGAACTTCATATGCAGCTGGCGCTTCGTACGTTCTCAATGCTGACCAAACTTTTTACGCCCAGTGGATCGGACTTCCCCAAACTACGGTTCCAACGACGAAGAGTCAGTACATCGTCACGTTCGCGCAATTGGGGGGAACCGTCACTCCTGCCTTTGACGAGTACGTGATCGGTGGTCCAGCAATCATCCTCCCGTTGCCAACTCTTGCTGGCAGCTCTTTCGCCGGCTGGTTCACAGAGCCTTCGGGCGGAGTTTTGGTCGGAAACGCTGGATCAACGTTCGTGCCTTCGATGTCCGTGACGTTGTACGCCACCTGGTCAACTCAGCAATTGATCGATTTGAACTTTGAGGGTAACGGGTCTGGTGGTTTGATTAATTCGCTGAGTGGGGCGTCAGGAACGAGTGTTACATTGCCCGCAGCAGCGAGCCTTGAGAGAGTCGGATTCTTATTGACGACCTGGAACACTGCTGCTGATGGTTCGGGCACG
>DATCBX010000099.1:0-15715 GCA_036511635.1 Acidimicrobiales bacterium
TTCGCCAATGACCGCAGAAATTCTCCGTTCAACCATCGAAAGTCCGGCGTCAACAATGGCCAGGCCAGCTGTCAAAATAGCGAGCCAGAGCACGAGCGTCGGTCGGTGGTGACGAATGCCCACATCGATGATCGCGCGCAAGATAAGCGGTGACACGGAAGAGACAATGGCGTCCAGCACGACGACGACCAGAAAGACGATGAGCGCCGGGCGGTAGTGCTTGGCAAACTTCAAAATTCTGGGAAGGGTGCCCTTCTTTAACTGGTGTTGGAGAATCTTGCGGTCGCGAGAAAGAGATCGCATGCCTAGCCGTCCTGCGCCCCCTGCCCCCGCACCGTGCATGCTCATTTCAGCTCCCTTGCTTTAGGCAGTGTAGGAAGTCACGAAGCCAACGCAGTCACCAAAATGATGAGACCCAGCGTCATCATCACGCACGCGCCAATCGTTCGAAGTACCACCAGTCGCGTTGGTGATCCCGAGAGCCACTCTCGAGCGGCGCCGGCGATAATCCCCCAGGTGCTGTCGCTGCAGAAAGCCATCACAGTAAAGAGGCCGCCAAAAATGAGGAGCTGCAGGGTCTCGTTGCCCCTCGTTCTATCAACGAAGTGCGGAAATACCGCGGCGAAAAAAACCAGGGACTTAGGATTCAATATTCCAACAATGAAACCCTGGCGAACAATACTCAGATTTGCTGGTCGCTCGGCTTCGCGCTTCGTCATTGCTTGGGCGTGTTGATGGCGATGACGTAACGCGTCTATTCCGAGCCACAAAAGATAGAGGCCACCGACGACCTGCAGCGTTATGGCGAACGCTTTGGAGTGCGACAGAAATGGACCAAGACCCACGGCGACGATCACCGACATCAAAAGCGTGCCGATGCTGTTGCCAAGCACCGTGAGGACCGCGACGCTTCTTCCCCACGCCACGCCTCGTGCCAGCGTGAAGAGGACGCTCGGTCCCGGCACGATGATTATGGCCATCGAAGCAACAACGAATGTCGCGAACTGACCGCCATTAATCACGATTGAAACCACTCAACAATGTGCTCCATTACGTTCAAACTGGCACCAATGCTAAATCCAATGGTCGCGGCAAAAAATGCCGTCGCGACGCCGACCGTGCCGCCCATCAACCAACCAGCCACGAGGATGGTCACCTCGATGGTGAGGCGAATGTACACAACACTGATGCCAAGATGACGGTGAAGACTCGTCATAAGACCGTCGCGGGGACCCGGTCCAAGTCCCGTCGTTAGGTAGAGCGCGCTTCCCACACCTATTGCGGCGACGGCGCCGACGACGTAAACGGCCTTGAGCCAGTCAGCATGCGCTACGGCCAGATTCGTCGAGATGAGGTCGAGAACGTAGGCAATGATGAGCAGGTTGGCGATCGTGCCAAGCCCTGGTCGTTCGCGGAGCGGAAACCACAGCAACAAGACAACAACGCTGATGACCGCCGTTGACCAACCGAGCGACCAGTTGGTGTGGCGCGACACTCCCTGGGCGAACACCGTCCAAGGCGTCGCCCCCCATTGGGACTGAACCAAAAGCCCCTCACCCAGTCCAAAGAGTGAGAGACCAAGTACTAACGGCAGAATCATGCGTGGGCGCAAGGCCCACGTGTTCGTTGCTCGCCACGGAGTAATCAGAATCTTGTGACTGAGCTTCATCGTTCGAGCAACGCTAGCCGCGATGCCTCGTACACCTTTGCTATGCGTTGAACCCAGAGCCTCGAGCGCACTCGCCCTAACTTGTGACTATGACACCACATCCAGTCCACTTCCCGAGCGAATTTTCATGGGGTACGTCGACCTCTGCCTACCAAATTGAAGGCGGGGGTACAAATACCGACTGGTGGCGATTCGAGCGCGCCGAGGGCACGACGGCCGTTGAAGTCTGCGGCGATGCCTGTGACTCGTGGAATCGATACGAAGAGGACCTTGACATTCTTTCTTCGCTCGGACTCAACTCGTTTCGACTCTCTGTGGAATGGGCTCGTATCGAGCCCGAGGAAGGTGTCTTCTCCACCGAGGCACTCGATCACTACCGTCACGTACTCGAGGCGTGTCGCGAGCGAACAATCTTGCCCGTCGTCACACTTCACCATTTCACGCTGCCCTTGTGGGTCGCCGATCAAGGAGGTTTTGAGAATCCGGCGATCGCGCAGTGGATGGCGAGATACGCCCAAAAAGTCAGCGAGTCGCTCGGCGAACTCATTGGTATCGCGTGCACGATCAATGAACCCAACGTTGTCGCGATCATGGGCTACCTGCTTGGTCAGTTCCCACCACAAGTCACAAGTTGGGAGCGCTTTGTCAAAGTAAACGAAACCATGCGCGCCTGTCACGTTGCCATGCGTGACGTCCTCAAAGAGGGTCCGGGGACGTTCCCCGTGGGCCTTCCGATGTCGATGCAAGAGTACGAAGCCGTGCCTGGATTCGAAGATCGACTCAACTCGTTTCGTAAAGAGATGGAAGACAAGTACCTGCTCTCTCTTCAAGGGGAGGACTACGTCGGCGTGCAGTGCTACACGAAAGTAATTCTTGGTCCCGATGGCATCGTTCTCGACCCCAAGGGTGAAACGACCGACATGGGCTACCTCTACTGGCCCCAAAGCGTGGAGTACACGGTGCGCCGGGCAGCCGCTTTGACCAACGCGCCCATCATCGTGACCGAAAATGGCATCGGCACTGCCGACGACGCGCAGCGAATTCGCTATCTTGGCGAAGCCCTCGCCGGTGTGCGCACGTTGCTCAACGACGGACTCGATGTTCGAGGATATTTTCAATGGTCATTGCTCGACAACTTCGAGTGGTCTCTCGGCTATCGCCCACAGTTCGGCATGGTCGCCGTTGACCGCACGTCATTTACCCGAACCCTTAAGCCGTCTGCAAAGTGGTTCGCGAACGCGGTAGAGCACTTCTTTACAACTGCGTGACAACTCACTCTCAAAGGAAATTCTCAGAATTGCGACACCTACGATTGATGGTGCGACAAAGTTCAACACCATTTTGGTTCGATGGCGTCGCCGTGGACTACCGGGAAGTTCTATATGCGCCGTTCTATTCTTTCTCGTCGAGGAAGTTTCATTTCAAAGTTGACCGTGTGGTCGGGCGCAGTGGCAATCGTCGGCGTTCTCAGCGTCATGAGTTTCTCCTCAAGATCCATTGCCTCTTCCACCGCGCCGATTCCCGCCTGCACGACGCCCGAACTCGTGGTCTGGTTGAACACCTCGGGTAGCGGCGCAGCCGGCAGCACGTATTACAGCGTCAACTTCACCAATGTCTCGGCGCACTCGTGCACTCTCAGGGGCTATCCCGGCGTCTCGGCTATTTCCCAAGCCGGTATTCAATTCGGGAGTGCCGCCGCGCGCAACGCCGCTCATGCTGTTGCCACCGTCACGCTCTCCAGTGCACGAAGTGCCCGTGGCCTCGAGAACTCGACAACACGCAACACCGCCACCGCGATACTCCAAGTGACCGTGGCCGATAACTTCCCTATTTCGGCCTGCTCCGTAATTACTGCCACGGGTCTTCGCGTCTACCCACCCGGTCAAAAAGAATCGACAGTCATCCCCTACCCCTTCGTAGCGTGCGCGAAGAGCGGCCCGCGTTTCCTCCACGTCGAAGCTCTTCAACGCTTCGTGGTTAGTCGGTAACTTCTGAGGCGCACCGACATCGGACACCGTGTAAAGCGCTTCGAATGATCCACGTGGCCAGACGGTGAAAGGTGGCCAGAGAATAAGGAGCAAAAAGATTCATGTCACCATGGGCGTGCTTTTCACTACCTGTTCATAGGTGATGGTGGTCTTTCTCACACCGACGTTTGGCACAACATTCACCTTCGCATGAATACGCACGAGTTTTTCCCGGAAATGCGACACGGCAGTCGCCCACAACCGTGGTAGCCCGGGACGGACAAATGGTGGGCGCTGCAGGACTCGAACCTGCGACCTCAGCCGTGTGAAGGCTGCGCTCTAACCAACTGAGCTAAGCGCCCGAGGTTCTGATGTTACTGGCTGAAGCTCCGTGCACCGATTGGAGGGCGCAGTAGCCTTCAACCGTGCCAATCAATGCTGACTCGAAGACTTCTTCGAGGCGACCGCGTCGCGCTCGCCGCCCATCACTCGCTCCCCGCGAAGTTGTTTTAGGGCTTGATCGCATTGAGCGTCGCGTTAGTCTCCTCGGCGCGATTTTTGCGTTCGCAATTTCAGTGGTGCCGGCCCTCGATTGGCTCCGCAACGTTAAGACGTTGTCAAAGCTGACCCCTTCGAAGACGAATCTTTGTCCCGCCGGTTACCACCTCGCAGCGTCGTACTGTGAGAAATTGACAGCGTCACGTAGTTCATGGGCTATACAGTTTATTTTCGTCTTCGTAGTCGCACTGTGCATCCTGGCCTTCACACTGCGCCGCTCGCGAGCGGGCGTTGCGTGTTTCGACGTTTTTTTGGGACTCGGTCACGTCTCGGGTGTGGGCGTTATCTTTTTTGGCATCGGCGCCTGGCTCATTGTTCGCGCCTATCGCTTGCAGAAGTATGGTGATCCAACGTTCGCGGGTTCGAACCGTGTCGCAAGAGAGATGAATCAAGCCAAACGTGAGGGTCGAGCACCGAACGTTGCTTCCACGAAAAGCACCAATGACTCTCCGTCTAAATCCGTGGCAAAGTCTGCGACACCACCTCCAGCATCGAAGCGCTACACCCCGAAAAAGCCTCCTCGCCGCCGTTAGATTATGAGCAAACTCGGTCTTGACTATCCAACGAAATGGGGTCGGGGTTACACCGCGCGCTTCGTTCGTAACATCATTCATGGTGCGTTCATGGGACCCTACGTTCGCTATCTCTCGACGATGGAGGTTCGCGGCGTTGAAAACATCGAAGGCGATGGACCGTTCATCTTTGTTGCCAACCACGCGAGCCACGTCGACACCATCATTCTCATGACGGCATTACCCGTGAAGCAGCGAAAGCGCACAGTGGTTGCCGCCGCGATGGACAGTTTTTTCATGGACGCGCGTCAAGCGTTCAAAACGGTAATGATCTTTAACGCAATTCCGGTTGACCGTTTAAAGGTCAATCGTCGAAGTGCGCAGTTAGCACTCGAACTCGTGCAAGACGGGTGGAACCTTGTGATCTACCCCGAGGGTGGGCGCACACCCGACGGCCACCTTCAAGAGTTCAAGGGCGGAGCGGCCTATCTCGCGGAGCGCTCAAAGGCCACCGTTATCCCAACGTACTTACATGAATCGGGAATGCTGAAAGCGAAGAAGTACGCCAAGGCCCCTCTCTACGTTGACGCACCAAACGAACGCCGTCATCACGTCATCGTGGCCTTTGGTCCAGCTCTCAAGTGTGATGAGGGTGAAAACATGCGACACTTTGGCGTACGAATTGAACAAGCGGTAGAAGAGATGGGCCGCGAGGTCAGCGGCGATCCGACGTACGGGATGAGAACTGAAAGCGACTAACGCGCAAGTTTCGTGCGTCGCTCTTCGTAGAGTTGATCGGCGACGGTGATAAGTGGCTCAAGTTCACGACCGAGTACGCGTGAAAGTACTTCATCGCTGAACCACGGATTCATTGCCATGACCGGACCGTGCGCGTAGCTCGCCCAGATTGTCGGGGTTCTGTACCCATCAACGCTCCCGTCGTTACCTCGTCCACGCTCGACAGATCCAAGTGGCGTGACGCCTGGACTCAACGTGGTTCGACCACCGTGATTTTCAAAACCCACGAGCTCGCGCTCACCGACACGAACGACTAGTTCGCAAACCGAACGAGTTGTTCCTCGATGCGTCACGACGTCGACGAGACCTAGCCCCTCGAACTCATCATCACCTTCGACCGCGAAACTGGTGCCGAGTATCTGAAGACCGGCACACACGGCCACAACGAAACTTCCGTCACGCACTCGCGACGCGAACGATGAACTACGAAGAAGGTCCGCACTTAGCCGCTGTGGGCCGTCCTCTCCCCCGCCCAAGAGGTACAGCGACGCGTCGGGCATCTCATCGGTGATGGCGACGCTGATGACCTGAGCATCAATTCCTCGCCGTCGCGCTCGCTCAACCAAAGCGAGCGCGTTGCCACCATCTCCGTACGTGCCTAAAAGTTCAGGGTAGATCAGCGCAATGTTCAACACTCGATCGACCTCGCCCGCCACTCTTGGAACGCTGTGTAGTTGGCCAGAACCGCAACGGGTTCTTTCGATACATCAAGTGCCGTCTTCTCGTTGGCCACCACGTAGTCAACGCCGCCGTAGTCCAGTCGAGTCGCGAGATCGAGTTTGCGATCGCCAAAGCAGACAACGCGATGACCTCGTAATAACTCGAAAGGTACGTCGTAAAGCCACGACGGGTCGCGTCCGTCGGCCACTCGCGCGTTAATTGCCACCCACACATCGGCGCCATCACTTGGAATCGTCGCGAGCATCGCCGAGAAGCCCGCTGGATTCTTTGCCAGGAGAAGGCGTACAACGTGGCCCTGCCAAAGCCGCACGCTGAAACGCCCCGCCACGCTCGAAAGTGCGTTGATTCTCGATAGTGCGCCGGCAGGGTCAACGTCGAGGTACGAAAGTGCCGTGAGGGCCATGGCCGCATTGGACTCGTTGAACGATCCCGGCAGCATGAGCTTGAGATCAAGGGGTATTCCTTGAACTGTGAGCCCGTCGCGCAGTGTCGTCACGGTGTCAAGAGGTTTGGCAAACCCGCATTCGCTCCACCATGAGATGTCGTCAAAGTGCAGGGGTTTGGTGCAGCGCGGACACGAGACTGCGTCAGTCGTCCACGGCGTCGGCACGTCACACCAGGCAACGTTGGCGGCAACGTCTGCTGCGTACACCACGAGTGGGTCGTTCGCGTTGGCGACCACGGTTGTCTCGTCCAGATCCTTGAGAAGATCGCGCCAACGCTCGGCGATGTGGCGAACCTCGTTCGCACGGTCGAGTTGGTCGCGTGAGAGATTGAGAAGGATGATGACCCGAGGCTTCGTCGCGCGAGCAACGTCGCTGAGCCAGCTTTCGTCAACTTCGAGAACAACGGAGGGACTTGTTGAGGCAACAAGTGCGGCGACGTGACCGGCCGGCATGTTTGAACCGGTGTTGTTGGTCGCCACCCTGGTTCCCCAACCCGTCGCGATCATCGCAGAGGTCGTGGTCTTGCCATTGGTTCCACTCACCAAAATGACGTCACGGCCTCGCGCGAGTTTGAACAGCAAATCGGGCGATAGTGCGAGTCCCACGCGTCCACCAATGACGGTGCCCGAACCTCGAGAGCTCAGCTTCGAAAGAAAATTAACCGTTCGAACGGCTGCTTTCGCGACTTTGTCGCGCCCAGAAAACCCAGATGGCATATGAGCAACGCTAACAACTCAGAAAAAGCAAAAGGACCAACCGGGGGGTGGTTGGTCCTTTTGCAAAACCATGTGATCACTCAAGGGGGGGTTTGAGTAAAGCAGGCTGATATCAGTATGACGACTGCCCCTCTATCTTTCAAGCGCATAGGAGAGATACCTTTCATCTATATACTCGATACATGGAGATACGCCAATTAGAGGGCCTGGTGAGCATCGCCGAGCACGGAACATTCTCTCGTGCCGCCGAGGCCCTCGGGACCGTCCAGTCAAATATCTCGACGCGCGTGGCCCGCCTTGAGGCCGAATTAGGCACCGAACTCGTCGACCGAGCGTCTGGCTCCCTCACCGAATCTGGGGTCGTGGTTGTCGAACGCGCTCGACGGATCCTCTCTGAACTTCGCGCTATTGCTTCGGACGTCTCAGAACTCAATGCCGACATTCGAGGAGTGGTCACGCTGGGCATGATTGGAACAGCGGGACGATGGATCGTGCCATTGCTACTTGATACTTTGCGCGTTCGCTTCCCCAACATCAATCTTCGAATAAGTGAGGGGACTAATTCCGCACTTGAACCACGCCTGATCAACGGACAACTTGATCTTGCGGTGCTGGCGTGGCCCGTGCTGGCCGACGAGCTAACGGAAGTCGACCTCTTTACAGAAGATCTCGTCGTCATCGCCCCACGCGACCATCCTCTAGCCCAAATGAAGGGACCCCTTCCCTTTTCCGTCCTCGCCGAACACGAAATCCTGCTACCGATGCAAGGCACACCAATTCGTCGAGAGATCGACGAGGCGGCTCGTGTGGCGGGTATCGAACTGCACCCACACGTCGAGCTCGACGGCCTTCGAACGATTGCATCGATGACCTTTGACGGTCACGGACCCTCAATCTTGCCCGCGACGATGTTGTCGCCGCACTTACGCACCAACTTCGTCGCGTTGCCCATTGAAAAAATCGCTAAGCGACGCGTCGTTCTCGCGAGTCGACGATTCGGTTTTCCCGCGGCACCAGTTCGCGCCATTCACGCTCTACTCGAAGACGTTGTCGCCAACGCCCCAAACCCACCGGACGGTGTCTATCTCCCAAACACGGGTTCCCTGCAATAGTCATAACGTGACCTCTACCCTCACGCCACAGGAGATCTCTGCGATCATCGCTAAACGAGACCCTGCGTTTAGGAAACTCATCAAGCAGATTGGTCCGCCACCGGTTCGTCGAAGCGCCCCGGTAGCCCATCGTTTCCCCACGTTGGCTCGCGCCATTACGGGACAGCTTCTCGCAACGAAAGCCGCGGCAACTATTCATCAGCGCGTCATTGACCTCTGCGAAGGCACGGTCGACGCTAACTCGATTACGAATGCCGGTCACGCGCAACTGCGCGCAGTTGGTCTCTCAAACGCGAAGGCCGCGGCCATGCTCGACTTGGCTGAACGAACACTTGATGGTCGGATTCACTTGGCTCAACACGGCAAGATGAGTGACCACGAGGTTTTAAGTGACGTTGTCGCGGTGCGCGGCATAGGACCATGGACGGCGCAGATGTACTTAATGCACACGCTGGCCCGCCATGACGTGTGGCCCCCCGGTGACTTTGGCGTACGCAACGGCTGGTCCCAACTTCATCAACTCACCGAGATGATCAGCGAGGCCGACCTGCGTCGAGCGGGCGACGCCTTTGCTGGTGTTCGTTCTGACGTGGCGTGGTACTGCTGGGAGGTCATTCACCTCACGCGTTCAAAGTAATCTCGTTTCATGCCTCTTATTTCCTTATCTGACTTCGAACGCGACGCACTTGGCACTTTGATCGAGTTTGGAGCAATTCCAGCTCTTTCGCCAATGTTTGACACTGATTGGAGAGAAAGCGGTCACCTCGAAGACGCCACTCAACTGCTCGCGGCTTGGGCTCGCGCGCGAAAGATTGCCAACTTCGACGTCACGATTCGTCGACTTGAGGGGCTCACTCCGATGCTCGTCATCACGGTTGACTCAACAGCCGGCGAAGGCGACACCGTTGTTCTCTACGGCCACCTCGACAAGCAACCCCCGCTCGGCGACTGGTCTGAAGGTCTCAATCCTTTCGTGCCCGTGCGACGAGGCGACCGTCTCTACGCCCGCGGCGTCTCTGACGATGGGTACGCGATATTTTCTGCGCTCTTGGCAATTGAAGCCATGGAGAAGAATGCAATACCCCACGGTCGCTGCGTTGTCTTAATTGAAGCGAGCGAAGAGAGTGGCAGTACCGATCTCGAAGCTCACCTAGACGCGCTGGCCGCGCACCTTGGTGCGGTGGAGCTCATGATCTGTCTCGACTCCGGCGCCCTTACCTACGACCGATTGTGGGTAACGACGTCACTTCGTGGTGTGTTGAACCTCGAAGTTACGGTGCGTGTGCTCGCGCAGGGTCAGCACAGTGGTTCGGTAAGTGGCATCGTGCCATCGTCTTTTCGCATTCTCCGCCAACTCATCGACCGCCTTGAAGACGCAACAACGGGCGACGTGCTTGTTCCAGAGATGCACGCCGAAATTCCCGCTGAACACGAGAAAGCCGCGCGCGACATCGCCGAAGAGTTTGGCGATGTCATCGCCCAAGACCTGCCGACGTTGGAGGGTGTTGAATTAATGGGCGCGAGTGCCGCAGAGCGACAGCTCCGCCGGAACTGGTACCCAACGCTTTCGGTGATTGGCATGGGCGGCATACCTTCGCCCGATATCGCTGGCAACGTGCTTCGTCCCTTTACAACGGCCGTGCTCTCTTTTCGACTTCCTCCGAACGTTGACTCGCACGTCGCTGCGGCGGCGGTAGAAAAACTCCTCACCACCGACGTTCCATCGAACGCCAATGTCAGCGTGACGTTGATACCCGCTGACGGCTGGGTCACACCGGAGTTCGCCTCGTGGCTCGCGCCCGCTCTCGAAAAGGCCTCACTCGACGCCTTTGGGAAATCCGTGGGCTTCACTGGTGAAGGCGGTTCTATTCCCTTCCTCGGTTCTCTCGCCAAGCGCTATCCCGGCGTGCAGTTTGTCGCCACTGGCGTGGGTGGTCCTCACTCGAACGCGCACGCCATCGATGAGATGCTTGACCTCCCTATGGCGGTTGGAGTGACGAACGCGGTCATTACCGTGTTAAGTGCGCACGCGTCTAAGTAAGGATTTCAATGACGGAACAAGTTGATCTATGGGTTGATCCTCTCTGTCCCTGGGCGTGGATGACGTCACGCTGGCTCCTCGAGGCCGCCAACGTTCGTGACTTGGACGTCAGCTTTCACGTCATGAGTCTCGCGGTGCTCAACGACGGGCGCGACATGACCGAAGAGTACGTGGAACTCATGAAGAAAGCGTGGGGTCCCGTGCGCGTACTCATCGCCGCCGAAGAGCGTCACGGCAGTAAGGTCATCGAGCCTCTTTACAGTGCCATGGGCACACGCCACCACGTTCAAGGTGAAAAAGACCTCGAACTTGTCGTCGCTGGCGCGCTCAGCGACGTTGGCCTCGAGGCCGATCTCGCTGACGCGGCCACGAGAACCGACTTTGACAAGGCGCTGCTCGTAAGTCATCACGTCGGAATGGACCCCGTGGGCTACGAAGTTGGCACGCCAGTCATCCATCTGGGTGACGTTGCCTTCTTCGGACCCGTCGTTACTCCCGCACCGAAGGGTGAAGCCGCTGGCAGGCTTTGGGACGGCGTCATTCTCGTAGCAAGTACACCGGGCTTCTATGAACTGAAGCGCACCAGGACTGAAGGACCGAACTTCGAGTGATCACACACGAGGCCCTTCACGACTCTTTAGCTTCGAGGTACGTCTTTCCACGCAACGTCTTTGTCATTTCGAGGTTCGCCGGGTAGTCCCAGTACCCGTTCGCCAATGATGTTGCGCATGACTTCGCTCGTCCCACCTTCAATGGAGTTAGCGCGCATTCGAATGAAAGCTTTGCGCATATCGCCTCCGGTCATAGCTGACTCCGTCGGACGAACTTGAGGGTAGTTCGAGCCATACAACATGCCTTCTGAACCCAGTAGGTTCACGCACAACTCACTGGTCCGCTGATTCTCTTCAGCAAAAGCCAACTTCGCGACCGAACCTTCTGGACCTGGTGTGCCGGCGCTTCGAAGATCATTGGCGCGCCAGTTAGTAAGACGCCCAACTTCGTTGCGAACCCACGCCCTCATGAGATCACTGCGTACCGCATTGGCGTACGCGTCGCTTCGCGAAGCCCACTTCTTCTGCCAAATCTTCACCGCCTCACCAATGAGACCCGAGCCGCGAGGTGACACCGTCCCACCAATCGAGACACGCTCGTTCATCAACGTCGTGATAGAGACACCCCATCCTTCACCCACACCGCCGAGGCGCAGGGAATCGGGAATTCGTGTCTCGCTGAAGAAGCACTCGTTGAACTCAGCCTCACCCGTGGCCTGATAGAGCGGTAACACCTCAACACCGGGTGCGTGCATGTCAACCAAAAAAGCGGTAATGCCCTTGTGCTTAGGTACGTCTGGATTCGTGCGCGCAATGAGGAGTCCGTAAGCCGCTTCGTGCGCGAGCGTCGTCCAGACTTTCTGGCCCGTTACGACCCACTCGTCGCCGTCGCGCTCTGCGCGAGTGGCGAGGGTCGCGACGTCAGAGCCGGCACCCGGTTCTGAAAAGAGCTGACACCAGATCTCTTCACCGGTAAAGAGTGGTCGCAAAAACCGCTGTTGCTGTTCAGGCGTGCCGTGCGCGACGATCGTAGGAGCGACCATGCCGTAACCAATGACGTTGCGCCCAATCGCGCTCGGAGCGCCGAGTTTGGAGAGGCGACGCAACCCAAACAACTGATCGGCCGGCGAAAGCCCTCGTCCCCCGTTGTCCTTGGGAAAGTGAATCCACGCCAGTCCGCGATCGAACTGCTCGCCAAGGAACTTCACCGGTTCCGTTGTCTTTGGAGGAAAGTCCGCAATGAGTTGGTCGATGAGGCTGGCGATGTCGGCTTCGCTCGATGACATGAAACTCCTAACGGATGAACGTACGAGTCGAATACTATGCAAGACCTCTCGACCTCGCGAAGCCTGTAATGAATTGAAGTAAAAATGAGAGATGTCAACTCCCCAGATTCTCGCCACTTCCGGCGGGTTTACCCCCGGTCCGGTACAAATGTCGATTCGCCTCGGCGACATGCTCCTCGAAGCGCTGGCTCGAACTAAAAAAGATCGCCCGCGCGTTTGCTTAGTTTTGACAGCTCTCGGCGACCCCGCTAACTACTACGCCATGTCCTACGAAGCGTTCAATTTTGCGGGTTGCGACGTGACCGAACTGAAACTCTTCCCCCAGCCATCGGCTGATCCCACGGAGCGACTCTGTGGCAGTGACCTGGTGTGGGTCGGCGGTGGATCGGTCGCGAACCTTTTAGCGCTCTGGCAACTTCACGGCGTCGACAACGCAATGCGCGAAGCGTGGGAAGGGGGCGTCATCTTGGGTGGCGTCTCGGCGGGAAGTCTCTGTTGGCACGTGGGTGGCACAACCGATTCGTACGGTCCTGCCCTCCAGCCCGTAACGAACGGTCTCGGTCTGTTGCCCTACGCCAATGGCGTGCACTACGACGCTGAGGAACAACGTCGACCATTACTGCACCAGCTTCTGAAGGAAGAGGTCCTCCCGCCACTCGCCTACGCCACCGACAACGGCGTGGGCATTTGGTACGAAGGTACTGAAGCAACATCCGTCGTTGCTGACACCAAACTCAGTGCCGTCGACGGACCTGCCGCTTACCGGGTCGAGCTCATCGATGGCGACGTGGTTGAAACACGGGTTGGTGTCGGAAAGAGTTTTAACTAATCGGATGAGAGGTCAATGATGACCTTGCCGCGGGGTTCGGTAGCTTTCACGGCGCCACGAAGAGTCGCCAGTGCGCCCAAAGCGTTGTCAAAGGTGAATCGGTTCGTAATCAGAAACGACGGTTTTAAGTCGCCGCTATTCACACGAAGCACAACCTCAGCGAACGCAGAGCGGGTGTAGGAAAAACTGCCTTGAACAATGACGTCGTTGTTCACAACATCGTCCGGTGCGAATTCGACTTTCGTACCGTGTGGCGGTAATCCCAGGAGAATGACCATTGCGCCACGGTCACAGAGTTCTAGTGCTGACGCGACCGCCGCACCCGTCCCGGCAGCTTCAATGACTAAGTCAAAGTGAGATTCTGGCGTATCGACCTCGAAGACGTCGATCCCCGCTCGAAGCGCTAGGTGCCGCTGTTCTTCGCGACGTCCAATCATTGTCGTGCTCGCGGGTTCAAAGAGCCGCACCAAGTGCGCGGCGAGCAACGCAATCGTGCCATCACCAATTATCACAACGCGAAGCCCAGTTCGAAGCGGCACTCTGGTTAACGCGCGCCAAACAACCGCCATTGGTTCGATGAGCACTGCGTCAATGAGCTGAACGCCGTCGTCCAGGCGATGCACAAGCTGTTCGGGCACACTCACAACGTCAGCGATCGCTCCCGGTCGAGTAAATCCAATTTCGTCGTACACCGAACAGAGATTGCTCGCTTCGCGGCGACAAGCGTCACACGCGCCACAAGGAATGATCCCTTCAACAACAACGGGCGTACCCGCTGGGCCAATAGCGGCAATGTCGTCTCTCAATCGCCCGACCCATTCGTGACCGAGGACAACGGGATAGCTCACGTACGCCGGATCAATCGTGCCGTCAATGAGTTCCAAATCGGTGCCGCACACGCCGGCAAGCACCGGCACGACAAAGACTTCTCCGTCTACGACCTCTGGCTCAGGCCACGCGCGAATCGACACGTCACCAGGTTCGCTCACAACCAGCGCTCTCATGAGACAATCCTGGGTCGCGCACCGCCAAGCATCGTAGAGATTCGATCAGCGTGATCTCTTACCGTGATGCCGAGTTCTCGTACTTCGCGCAGGGGCACGTCGACCTTTAAGCCCGTGACGCTGAGCGCTCCTACGCACGTTCCCTGGTGATCGAAAAAGGCCGATCCTACGCAAAACACCCCTTCGGCCTCTTCTTCGTCATCGAGCGCAAAACCTTCGTTGCGTACACTCACGAGATCGAGAAGAAGTGCGTCGACATCGGTCAACGTCTTGGAGGTGTAACGAGTCATACCAGATTCGTCGAGCAACAATCTGACGTCAGTGTCGTGGAGATGGGCAAGTATTGCCTTTCCCGCGGCCGTAGCGTGAGGCTGTTCACGCTGACCCAGCGGCGCGTGAAATCGAATTGACCCTTCGCCGTCAATGCGTTCAATGAAGACTGGGTAACCGGCCTCATTCATGGCCAATCGCGCCGTCATCCCCGTCACGCTCGAGAGGACGCGCAATGTCGGAAGTGCGAGTTCGCCAATCGACGTCTGTTGACCAACGAGATCGCCCAGTCGCAGAAGATTGAGTCCGAGTACGTAGCGAGGACCGGGGTCGACGCTGCGAAGTAATCCTGCCGAGGCCAAAGTTCGCGCTAACGCGAGCGCGGTGCTCTTTGCCACGCCCAGGCGCTCGGCGATTTCTGTCACGCTGAGTCCGCCGACGCCATGATTGGCAATTTCGTTGAGTAACGTCGCCGCACGAGCTACAGACTGAACTTGGTAGCGATTCTGATCAACAGTTTCGGAATTGTTCGGCACGACGAAACACTATACGGAGATTCTTCAAGTTTTGTGACTTACTGACTTGACCCGGCAGTGGTCACGTGCTTTGATGCTGGTATTAAATCCGACATACGTTTTGCTCTGCCGAACAGGCTGTCCCGTATCGGCACCAGGTCCGAAGGGGCGAAACTCGCCACGAGTGAACTTCGCGCCCGTTTCTCGAATCGACCGCTGCTGTTGACGACACCCGGTTCGGTCAATTGGCGAACCGGTGGACTCTCTGACGCCATCGACGTCACGACATCAAGCGACCCGGTGTGGGTACTCGACTGTGACGAAGGACACGCCCTCATCACCACTGAAATCGAAGCTCCACGTTTGGAAGCCGACTTCGGCGTCCAGGCTCTGGGTTGGGACGTCCTGACTGTCCCTTGGTACGACGCGCACGCGCCCCTGACAACAGCGTGCTCGTACGCGCACGTAGATTCAACTCATCTCTTAAGCGACACTGACGCGTTCGGTACGAAGGTTCGTAACGGACTCGTTATGTCGCGGCTCGTACTTGGCGAGGCAGAACGCGACGAGATGCGCGAACTCGGAGTACTCGTGGGCGCAGCGCTCGGAGCCGGTATCGACGCCTGGCGACCAGGGATTACCACTGATTTTGAGTCGGCTGCCACTATTAGCAGGGCCCTCGAAGCCGACGGTGCAAAAGCCGTCTGCCTCATTGTTGGCGGTGACGATCGCCTACGAAGTTTTCGACACCCGATGGCCG
>DATCBX010000100.1:0-2105 GCA_036511635.1 Acidimicrobiales bacterium
GATGGGCTTGGCGTCAAAACTAACGTCGACGTCGAACTCTTCAGCGATGCGCTCGAGCAGCCAGCGTGCGGTCCAGAGGTGGTCACCCACGGCGACAGTGTTGAGAACGCCAACTTGGAACTCCCACTGACCCATCATGACTTCAGCGTTCGTTCCTTCAATACCAATGCCCGCGCGCTGACAAGCCAACGTGTGCGCCTCGACGATGTCGCGTCCGGGCATCTTCGCGCCTCCGACACCGCAGTAGTACGGACCTTGAGGTGCGGGGAAGCCCTCTTCTGGCCAGCCGTAGGGGCGACCATCTTGGAAGAAGGTGTACTCCTGCTCGATGCCGAACATCGGCTCGAAACTTGCGTACTTCTTCAAAGCCGCCACCGCGGCGGCACGCTTGTTCGTGACGTGCGGCGTCATGTCGGGGTTCAGCACCTCACACATCACTAAGACGTCCTTGGGTCCGCGCAGTGGGTCGGGACACGTGAATACCGGTAGTAACACGCAGTCCGAGAAGTGTCCCGTTGCCTGGTTCGTGCTCGATCCATCGAAGCCCCAGACAGGCGGCTTCTTGCCGTCGGCGACAATTTTTGTCTTGCTCCGTAGCTTGTGGGTCGGCTCGGTTCCGTCTATCCAGATGTACTCAGCCTGATACGACAAAACAACTCCTTACAAAGTGTCATCGCGTACTTACGCGACCTCACACAGTCTCGTTGCTCGTCGACCCAGGTACCCCCAGGTTCTGTTAAGGGCGTGTGAACTGTCACGAGGAAGTACGAGAACACGCGCCATTAGGCTCACTGCGTGGCTACGCTTCGACTCGCCCTTGCCCAGATGAACGCGGTCGTTGGTGGGTTTACTCAAAATGTTGAGACGCTGGCCCGTTTCCGGGCCCAGGCTGGCCTGGTTGGTGCCGATCTCGTGCTCACCCCGGAACTATCACTCCTCGGCTATCCGCCCGAAGACCTATTACTTAAGGAAGGTTTCATCGAGGCCAGCGCGCAGGCGCTGAACGACCTCGCTAAGTCCGAAGGACTGCCACCGATCTTGGTGGGCACCGTTGAGCACGACGGCCAAAACGGCGTGACGTTGGCGCCATCGAGTGACGGGCGCGACGTGATGCGCGTTTTTGAAGACGAAGAGCGTCGCGTCCATATCGCGAACGCGCTCGTGGCCCTGGGCGAGCACGGCGTCGTCGCGACGGCCACCAAACGTCTCTTGCCGAACTACGACGTCTTTGACGAACGGCGCTACTTCCACCCAGGTCTTGGACCTCAAACCATCGTCAACGTTCGCGGCATCGCAGTCGGTCTGTTGATCTGTGAAGACGTGTGGACGAGCAACGGACCGGCGGCGGATCTTGCCGCTCAAGGCGCGACGCTGCTCGTCGTGGCGAACGCGTCACCTTACGCGCGAGGGCGACGCGACGAGCGCGAGGCGATGTTGCGCGAGCGAGCCCTTGAGACAAATTGTCCGATCGCCTACGTCAACCTCGTGGGTGGACAAGACGAATTGGTCTTTGACGGCCAGAGCATGGCCGTCAACGCACGGGGTGACGTCGTCGCTCGAGCGAGCGCCTTTAGTGAGGACCTCTTGATCTGTGAGCTCGAGGCTCGCGACTCCAACGTTGGAATTCCACTCGAGTCGTTTTACGCGCGAAGCGAGGGACACGCCCTTCACGTCAATCGGATCGAAGAGCCGATGGACGAGGTTGAAGAGATCTACGGTGCGCTCGTCATGGGCACGCGCGACTATTTGCGCAAGAACGGATTTCGCGAGGCCATCGTGTCGCTGTCGGGCGGCGTTGATTCATCACTCGTCGCCTCCATCGCCGTCGACGCGGTGGGCGCACGGGCGGTGCGGGGCTTCGCGATGCCGAGTCGCTACTCGTCGGATCACTCAGTGAGTGACGCGGTTGAACTCGCGACGCGTCTCGACATTGAGATCGCAACGCTACCTATCAAAGAGGAACACGAGATGTTCTCTGCTTCGCTGCACGACGTGCTCGGAGGTCGACCCCTGGGGCTGACTGATGAGAATCTTCAAGCTCGAATTCGCGCGGTGTTGATGATGGCGATCTCGAACGCCACGGGCGCCATTGTGCTCTCGACGGG
>DATCBX010000101.1:0-4759 GCA_036511635.1 Acidimicrobiales bacterium
TTCGTCGCGCATACAGCGCGCGATTTGGTAGTAGCGATCAAAACCACCGACCATGAGAAGCTGTTTGGCAATTTGAGGACTCTGGGGCAAGACGTAGAACTCTTCGGGGCGAAGTCGCGACGGAACAACGAATTCGCGCGCCCCTTCGGGTGTAGGTGCCCAGAGCAGGGGCGTCTCCACTTCGCAGAAGCCCTGCGCGTCCATGGCGCGTCGAAGCGAAGCGTTCACCTTGGCTCGAAGTCGCAAGTTGTGTTGCATCTTCTCGCGTCGAAGATCGAGGTAGCGAAAACGAAGACGGACCTGTTCGTCAATATCTACGCGGTCGTCAAGTTGGAACGGCGGAACGTCAGCGAGTGAGAGTACTTCAACTTCACAGTCGCTCAGTTCGACGGCACCGGTCGCCAGGCGGTCATTGACAGTACCTTCGGGGCGTGGCGTTACCGTTCCGGTAACTCGAACGACGAACTCACTGCGCACGTCAACGGAGCCCTCAACAACCACCTGTACGACGCCGGAGCGGTCACGAACGTCAAGGAACGCGAGGTGCTCTCCGTGTTCGCGGCGTTTCGCCACCCAACCACAGACGCTGATGCGTTCGCCTACGTGAGTCTCATTCACCGAGCCACAGAGGAGGTCGCGCAGACTGGTGGCTTCACTATCTATTGGCATAATCACGTCACTTATTCAGTAGTTTGGCGATCGTCGAAACGACCTCGCTTAAGGCGACCCGGACTTGCGTCTGCCCAAAGTCCTGGCTTCGCAGGTCTCTAATCGTAACCTCACCGGACGCGATCTCATTGGGACCCAGTAGCAACGCAAGTCGCGCGCCGGACTTGTCCGCGACCTTCATCTGAGCCTTCATCGATCGCTGGTCGTAGGCGCGATCGGTCGCGTAGCCCGCTCGGCGCAGGTTCTCCACGAGAACGCCGGTGGCGGCGTCACCCGACGTGTCGATAACGAAGAGGTCAAGCACGCGATTCACCAGAGGGGCGTGCACCTCTTCGGCCTCTCGAGCGAGCAATAGTCGTTCAACGCCGCTGCCAAAGCCGATACCGCTCGTTGGCTTGCCGCCCAATTCTTCGGCCAACTTGTCGTAACGTCCACCGCCGCCAATGGAGTTCTGAGCACTGTCAAAAGCGTCAGCAACGAACTCAAAGGTGGTGCGGTTGTAATAGTCAAAGCCACGAACGAGTCGCGGACTGAGAACGGTCTCGATGCCGAGCGCCCCTAACCCAACTACCACTTTGTCAAAGTGAGCCCGGCAGTCGTCGCAGATGTGGTCGATCAACATTGGACCCTTTGACGTGACCTCAACACACTCCTCACGCTTACAGTCCAACACCCGAAGAGGATTCTTGCTCCACGCGTCGCGGTGCTCATCACAGAGTTCGTTCTTGTGAGCCTCCAAATAGTTGCTCAAAATCTCGACGTACGCACCTCGACACTCAGCGTGCCCCATTGAGTTAATAAGGAGACTCACGCGCCGTAGACCAATGGTCCGGTAGAACCCGGCGGCAAGGGCGATCACTTCAACGTCGACGGCCGGGTCGTCAGTTCCAAGTACTTCAACGCCGAGTTGGTAGTGCTGGCGGTAGCGGCCCTTTTGAGGGCGCTCGTAGCGAAAGGCCGGTGTTAGATACCAGGCCTTCCACGGTGTAGTTGGCGAATGCTGAACAAACGCGCGCACCACGGACGCCGTTCCTTCGGGACGAAGGGCGTAGCGTCGCTCACCGCGATCCTCAAAGACGTACATCTCTTTCTTAAAGACGTCGCTCTCTTCGCCAATGCCACGCAGGAAGACGCCAACGTCTTCAAATATTGGTGTCATCACTAGTGAGAAGCCGTATCGATAGGCGCTCTCGGCGAAGACCGCGACGACGCCCTCCCACAGAGCGGATTCGGGACCGAGGACGTCGTGGGTGCCGACGGGCGCCTTGAACGGCGCGGACGATTCGCTCATGAAGTCTTATTCTGACCCGGTAGTTGGCGAAAAGCGTCAAAGACGCCGTCAACGCCCTTAAGCGCGACCAAAAGGCTCGACAGGTGCGTGGGATCAGCGAGCTCAACGTCAAAGATCATGCGAACAATGCGCGCGCCCGACGTCGTGGAACTGCTCGAAATGATGTTGAGGTGATACTCGGCAACGACTTTGGACACGTCAAGCAAAAGACGCGATCGATCGAAGGCCATGATTTCGAGCACGGCGCGATACTGACCACCGGCTGAACCGTCCCATTCGACGTCAATGATGCGCTCACCCAAACGATGAGCCAGCGCCACGGCGTTCGAACAGTCGTCACGGTGAATCGACACACCACGACCCTGGGTAATGAAGCCCATGATGTTGTCGCCAGGCACCGGCGAGCAGCAGCGCGCCAAGTGAATCATGACATCGTCAAGTCCCTCGACGTAGACGCCGGCGGTCTTTCGAGACGTCCGATTCGAACGCGGGGCCTTGGTGACCGTAGTTGGCATCTGCTCGGCGTCACCGCCTCTTAGCTCCCGATCGAGTCGCTGAACAATCGCGTGCGCCGAGTTCTGATCACTGTCAATCGACATAAAGAGGGCGTCAAGGTCCTCTAAGTTCAGCGACGCGATGACCGCGTCAAGGGCGCTTGATGAAAGCGACGTCGCAATAGGTAGGCCCTCACGACGCAACGCCTTCGTGAGTTCTTCGCGACCACTTTCGATCGCATCTTCGCGGCGCTCGCGTTGAAACCACTGGCGAATCTTTGATTTTGCCCGCGACGATTGGACAATGCTGAGCCAGTCACGCGAAGGACCCGCGTTCTCGTTCTTACTCGTGACGATCTCTACGACGTCAGCCGATCGAAGCACAGTGTCGAGAGGAACGAGACGGCTATTGACCTTGGCGCCCACGCAGTGATGACCAACTTCGGTATGCACGGCGTACGCGAAGTCGATGGGCGTGGCGCCTTCAATCAACGCGATAACACGACCTTTCGGCGTGAAGATGTAGACCTCGTCTTGGCCAAGATCGAGTTTCAATGCTTCAAGAAAAGCGATCGGATCGCTTTCCTCTTCTTCAACGTCGCTCAGGCGCTGCATCCACGCCATTTCATTGGCGCTCGCGCCCTCTTTGTAGCTCCAGTGGGCCGCGACACCGAACTCGGCACGTCGATGCATCTCTTGGGTACGAACCTGAACTTCGACGGACTTTCCGCGAGGTCCGATAACGGTCGTGTGCAGTGACTGATAGAGGTTGAACTTTGGCGAATTGATGTAATCCTTGAATCGACCCTGCACGGGCGACCACAACGCGTGAATAGCGCCGAGCGCCGCCCAACAGTCACGTTCATCTTCGACAATGAGGCGTAGTCCTACGAGGTCGAAGATCTCGTCAAACTCTTTGCCCCCGACAACCATCTTCTCGTAGATGCTCCAGAAGTGTTTTGGTCGACCACGCACTTCGGCCTTGATGCTGAACTCGGCGAGTTTCGACGACAGGGTTGACATCACTTCGCTCAGGTACGCCTCGCGCTCAGGCTGGCGTGCGGCGACCATCTGCTCGATCTCGGCGTATCGCTTGGGGTGCAACGTCGCGAATGAAAGATCTTCAAGTTGCCATTTGACCTGTTGGACACCGAGACGGTGCGCGAGTGGCGCATAGACGTCAAGCGTTTCTTGGGCAATGGCGCGCTGACGGTGCATAGGCATCACTGAAATCGTGCGCATGTTGTGCAATCGGTCGGCCAGCTTGATGAGAAGTACCCGCCAGTCCTGCGCCATGGCGATGAACATCTTGCGAATCGTGGCTGCTTGTTGAGCCTCTTTTGAGTCGAACTCGAGCCGATCGAGTTTGGTCACGCCATCGACCACGGCCGCAACCTGGGCACCAAACTCACTGATCAGCCATTCGTTGGTCACACCGGTGTCTTCGACCGCGTCGTGCAATAGGGCAGCAGCAATGGTGATCTCGTCCAGGCCCAAATCGGCGGTAATCCCCGCTACGGCAATGGGGTGGGTGACGTAGGGTTCGCCCGTCCGGCGAAGTTGGCCTTCGTGAGCGTTAATGGCGGCGATCCCGGCCCGACGGATGAGATCGACGTCGCCACTCTCGTGGTGCTCGTTAAAACGCGCGATTAACCGCTCAATCGAACTTAACAGCACCGGATCGGCTGTAGAGCGAGAAGTGAGACTAACCATGGCGTAATCCTACCGGCGCCTTCGTGTTTCCCACTAGATGTCTCGCCGCCGTGCTCTTGTTCGTCCAATCACAAAACTGCGTCACAAGAGATCGCTCGACGTCGAGAGGAAACCTCCTACACGCGAGAGTGAGGACTACCATACGACCCAACCCCCAGGCCGTCAAAGGACTTAAGAGAGATGACACCCTCATGATGCGGTCCCCTTGGCGCTTCGCGCACACCAATCGCCGTCGCACGCTCGTCGTGCCCGTTGGCTTAAGGATTCTGGGTGTCAGCGCACTCGCCGTCGCTCTCATTCCCGCGTTGGCATCACCCTCCGGGGCATCTCCAGCTACTCCCGGAGCGTCGTGTCCAACCTCTGGAGTGACGGCTGGCGCGGGCCCCGGCGTGACGCTCATCTGCACCAAGACTGGCGGCAAACTCAAGTGCAGCGCGAGGGCGTGCCCGGGCAGTATCAGCAAGGGCGCTACTCACTTAATCCCGTTCTAAAGGGAAAAGCTCTTGTGAATGGACTGTGTTCGGGCGCGGGAACGACGTCGTTAACACACGCACCAATGGACGTGGCGAACATCGCCGTTATTGAACCGATG
>DATCBX010000102.1:0-4045 GCA_036511635.1 Acidimicrobiales bacterium
CTGTATATCGCCGATAATGTTCGTTATGTAAAGTTAGAAAGGAATGCCCGCAACCGGACATCCGCACCTATTTTCCTTCTATTCCCTGCCTCGTAGAGCACAGTGGATAGTTTCTAAGTACTCATGAGCGCGAACGCGACCCTAAAGCCCCGCGAATTTGTAATGGCATTGTCATCTGCGGCACTCGGTGGCTTCGTCGGGACTTTGCTACGAGACCTTCTCATAAAGCTCGACGACTTTCCCTCAGCAACGTCGTCGCTGGTCACGTGGACTCATGAAATTCCCTGGCCGCTGCTTATCATCAACTTTGTTGGCGTATTTCTGGCTACACGGCTACTGCGCGGCCCTCTGCGACACCGCGACCCGAACAATCTCTCCCGGGTCCTCGTCATCACGGGATTCTTTGGCGGCGTTACCTCGTACTCGGGCCTCTTCGTCGACCTCGCCCAAATCTGGCACCTTTCCGTAGGGGGCAGCATTTTGGTGGCCTTAGGGGCGATCGTGAGCGGAGTTGCCGGTGGGTGGCTGGGACTCTTGGAGTGGCGCCGATGACTCTCCTTCTCGTCAGTCTGTTTGGCGCTGTGGGGTGTGTCGTGCGCTACCTCTTTGAATACGCGGTACGGCGTCACCATCCCACGCAACGTCCGTGGGCGACGGTCGCGGCGAACGCGTTGGGATCAGGCATCGCGGGTTACGCCGCCTATCGCCTCATCGGATCGGCCGACGCGCAACTTCGCGACGTCGTGTTAACGGGGTTCTGTGGGGGATTGACCACGTTCTCTTCCGCCTTCGCCATACCGGCGATTATTCAACGAGAGCATCACTGGGGTTACTCCCTCACCTTGATCGTCACTACCCCACTGCTCTGCGCTGGTTTCTTCGTGCTGGGCATGTCACTCGCCCACTAATCACCGCGCGTTGATTGAAGACGCGTGACTTCTCACGAAAAGATGCGTCATTAGATCTTGATCGGTCCCTGATCGGCCTCGCTGAGTCCCGAGAAATCTGCGGTGCCTTTTGGCGCTTTAGGCATTAACCCTGCACCAATGAGTCCAACGGCCAGCACCGCGAACGCCGCGTAGGGAGCCCAGACGGTTGGAGCAGTGACTTTATAGATCGCTCCGTAAATCGCCGACATGGTCACGAGTCCCCCAACGAGGCACGCGAGATAGAGCTGCCACGTCTTGCCAGTCGAGCGAAGTCCTCGAAGAGCCCCAATCGCAATCAAGAGATAGATAACCGCGATCGCGAAGCCGCCAAAGGTTGACAAAAAGCTGAACATTGAGAAGTACTCCGGAAATCCTTTGAGGGCAAAGCTCGTCGTCCAAGTCACCAACAAGATGACCACCGCGTAGGTAAACAACACGAAGCAAATGGCACCCGAGGGCGTACCGCGGTGCGAAATCTTCGTCAAAGGCTTTGGCATGCGACTATCTCTCGCCAGTGCGAATATTCCCCTCGACGCGGACACGGCACAACCAATTAAGACCGCGATCATGTCAAAGATGACCACGAGCTCGACGAGTCGGCGAATCCCCACTCCCGCGAAGCCGCCAGCCGCCTTGGGTCCAGCCAACGTGAAGAGCGGCGCTCCAGCGTTCTTGCCCAGCGCGCCGAGATTGAAGTGAAAGCCAGAGACTTGGGCGAAAGAACCAATGACGTAGAAACCCGCGATGGCGACGACCGAGATCAGGACCGCGCGAGGAATGTTCCGCTCGGGGCGGTCCGTCTCTTCGGCGAGATTGGCGGACGTCTCAAATCCAGTGAAGAGCAGAACGCCGTAGAGAACGCCGAAGAAGACGCCTTTCCAATGGGTAGGTGAACCACTTGGTGAGAACCCAGAAGAGACGTGGTGCAGTCCCCCACTCTTGATGATCACGAAGATCGAAAAGATCAACACGACCGTGACCGAGATCATCGCCAGGACGAGTTGCACGCGCGTCGAAAGAGCGACACCCAAATAGATGATTGCTCCAACCAGCACGAAGAGAATCACGTCCCAGACGAAGTAGCCAAAGGGGGCCCGGTTGAATTCACTTTGAATGGTGTCATGAATGGTGCCACCGATCATTGGCAGAATGGCCGAACCTAGGGCCAAGATTCCGGCGTAGTAGAGCCAGCCCGCGGCAGTGCCCACTCGCCCACCGAGTCCGTCCGTGACGTAGTCGTAGAGCGAACCGGCCGCTTGAATTTTGCGCGTGTACTCAGCGATAATCCAACCAAGACCCATCACGCCAACGGCGGCGATCAACACCGCAAGAGGCGCCGCGTTACCGGCTCCTTGACCTGTGGCGGAAATGATGCCCACCACCAGTGGCACCAGGAACGCAATTGAAAACACGGGACCCATTAGTCCCACCGACTGCGCGATGGTGTCAATCAATGTCAGTTTGCGCTTACCGCCAAGCGTTGCGTTCCCCGAACCGTCTTTAGCCATGTTCCCCCCAGGATCTTTCGCGGGCTCCGCCCGTGTTGCTAATCGCTAAACCGTAAGGGTTCAAACGACTCGCGTCAAGTACCAACGAGGTGAACTTCACGCAAAAGAGAAGGAAATGGGTACCAACGCAGCAGTGAGCGAAACGAATCGCGCGTGGTAGTTGGTTACGCGGGCAAACGGTCGCTGGCTTGACGCACCAACCACAGGAACGTTGGATCGGGTTTCTTGAGGAGTTCTGGGTGCCACTGCACGGCGACGATTCTTCCGTTTGGCGTCTCGAGGCCTTCTATCTCGCCATCGGAAGCCTTGGCAGAAACAATAAGTCCTTCGCCAACCTTGTCGACAACTTGATGGTGCAACGAGTTGACGCCAATCTCTTGCTCAAACAGCTCTGAAGCGATCGTGCCGTCAAACACATTGACGGTGTGAGTGAATTCGTGACCATCCACGTCCCACTGCGGGTGTCCGGCGCCATCGTCGAGTTCCACGTGTTGACGCAACGTGCCACCAAACACAACGTTCACTAGTTGGAGCCCGCGACATATTGCCAACACGGGAATATCTTTCTTTCGGGCAGCGGCCAACAGTGCAATCTCCCACGCGTCGCGATCAGGCTCAATCGCTCCCAGATTTGGGTCTGGATCGTGGTTGTAGTTCACCGGATCGACGTCCGCTCCCCCGGTGAGCACGAGTCCATCAAGGTGGTCGATCATCTCGTCAACGTCAGCGTCGCGCGTGAGTTCGACGGGAAGTCCCCCTGCTAAGGCAACTGACCTGGGGTAATCGGAGAAATGAAGGTCGAAGTGAATGCCGTTCATTGCGGGAGGAACGTTGCTCCCGAGCGCGGAAGCCGGCCAGCGCCGTCCGGAGATGCCAATTAAGGGTCGAGCCATAGAAACATTCTAAGCGTCCTTCGCGTACTGTGCTGTGAAGGAAAGTCGTTTGGTATCAAACATCTTGAGGAGAGTTGATGACGGAGCCGCTTACTGACATCACGTCACACGACACGTACGTCAAGGGCGTTCCTCGCGAGACGTTTCGCTACCTCCGTGAAAATGATCCGGTCTTTTGGACCGAAGAGCCCGACGGTGGTCGAGGGTTTTGGAGTTTGACGAAATACGACGACGTTCTTTTCGCGAGTAGCAACACTGAGATCTTTTCAAGTCGATTGGGTATTCGACTCGAAGACATGGACCCCGAAGAGACCGAGGCGCGGCGCACCATGATGGAAATGGACGCGCCCGAGCACACACGACTTCGACGACTCGTAAGTCGTCCCTTCGCACCAAAATCGGTCGCGCAGTACGAAGACGCAGTACGCGAGTTGGCTATCGAGGTGCTCGATTCTCTCGAAGGCGAACGTCAGTTCAACTTCGTGCAGCGCGTTGCCCGTGAACTGCCCATGCGAATGCTCGGCCGACTGCTCGGGCTTCCTCATGACGATTTGGAGTGGCTTGTCCAACGAGGCGACGCGCTACTTGGAAACAGCGATCCCGATTTCACCGACTACGTCGTTGACCAGGTCGACACGTCAGAGTATCGACTACTCCCTTTTCGCAGCCCCGTCGCTCTAGAACTCTTCGAGTACGCGACGCACGCTCTAGAAGA
>DATCBX010000103.1:0-6217 GCA_036511635.1 Acidimicrobiales bacterium
CGGCAACGCGCACTACAGCTTGGCGTAGATCAGTTCGAAGGCCTCGCCGACGGTTTTGATCTCTTTGAGTTCGTCTTCGGCGACCTCAATATTGAACGTTTCTTCGAGGGCCATGACGAGCTCGACGAGGTCGAGGCTGTCGGCGCCTAAGTCATCGCCAAAGGAGGCCTCGAGCTTTACCTGCGCGGGCTCTACGGCCAATACTTCAACCGTGTCCTCTGTGAACTTTGCGAATGCTTCGTTGCGATCCATGGGGGTATCCCTCTTTTCTGTCGCTCTATCGTACTCAATCACTTCACTACTCGGGCGATTTACAGGCCGAGCGCGAGTCCTCCGTCGACGGCGATGACGGCGCCGGTGATGTAGCGAGCTTGGTTACTGGCGAGGAACCCGACAACGCCAGCGATATCAGAAGGCTGGCCAACGTGACCTAGTGGGATCATGGCGGTCAAAGTTTCTTTCGCCGCGCCGAGGTCGTTGGTCATGTCGGTGTCGATGAGACCGGGGGCGACCACGTTCACCGTGACCGAACGTGACGCAACTTCCTTGGCAAGAGAGCGCGCGAGTCCTACGAGTCCGGCCTTAGCGGCGGCGTAGTTGGCCTGACCGGGGACGCCGAGGAAAGGCGAGACGGACCCGATGAAGATGATCGAACCAGAACGCGCGCGCACCATCGAAGCCATCGTGGCGCGCGCAGTATAGAACGCACCGTCAAGATTTATTGAAAGTACGTCACGCCACTGTTCGTCGGACATGCGCATCGCGAGTCCATCGCGCGTAACGCCGGCGTTCACGACCGCGACGTCAACGGGTCCGAACTCTTCGATTGCCGCCTTGACGGCCTCGTTCACGGAGGCAGAGTTCGAGACATCCAGAGCGACTGACTTCGCGCAGCGCTCGGGTGCGGTACCGGAGCGCGAGAACGCGACGACGGTGTCGCCTTCGTTGATGAAGTACTCGGCGATCGCGGCGCCGATACCGCGACTGGCTCCGGTGACGATGACGTGGCGACTCATAGGTTGATCTCCTGTAGTTCGAGAAGTGTTGAGGGAGCAAATTGACGCTCGAAAGGACGGATGCGCTTCGTGAGTCCGGTGAGTACGCCACTCGGGGGCATCTCAATTGTGGTCTGCACGCTACTGGGAAGATTCAAGGTGGCGTCTAAGAACTCAACGGGTGAGGTGAGCTGTCGGCGAAGCAACGCTCGCCACTCTTCAGGCAACACGTGCACTTTCGCGTCAACGTTTGAAATCAACGTGGCCTCGGTCGATCCCCACGTAGTCTCATCGAGCGCCGCGTCCAACTCTTCTTGAGCTGGCGCCATGAGTGGTGAGTGGAATGCCCCACCCACCGCGAGGGGGGTAGCGCGTCGCCACCCGAGATCTTTGTGGCGCGCGAGCAAGTCATCAAGACCGGCGCGTGTTCCACTCACCACAATCTGTCCCGTGCCGTTGATATTGGCCACCCACACGTTGTTCAGGCCGTCCAGTGCCTCGCGGGCGCCGTCGTCGCCACCCATGAGGGCCACCATAGAACCCTCGTGAGCGTCGGCGGCTCGCGACATAGCGGCACCGCGAACGGCGATCAGCCTCGCGCCTTCTTCGAGCGTGAGGAGTCCAGAAGCGACGAGGGAGGAGAACTCGCCCAGACTGTGACCCACGAGGAAGCGCGGGCGAATCCCGACGTCGAGGAGCTCGTAGTAGCCAACGAGCGACAGCGCGAACGTTGCGAGTTGGGCACGATCAGTGCGCACGACGTACTCGTCGTTTGCTTCGAGGAGCAATGCCGCAACGTCAACGTTGGCGACGTCGCTGACGCGAGCAACGACGTCCCAGTGTCGCGCGGCGTGCCATCCGAGGCCGGCCCCACCACTTAGCGAGCCTTGGCCAGGAAAAAGTGCGACGACGTCGTCGCGAAACGAAGGGACTACGCCGTCAATCATCTTCTAAAGGTAACAGTGCCCGGAGTGGGACTTGAACCCACACACCCTCTCGAGTAAAGGCTTTTGAGGCCTCCGCGTCTGCCGATTCCGCCATCCGGGCTGCGGCGACCACGGTAGCAGCAACTCTAGAGTGACAGCGATGATCGCCACGATGTACCGACAGAACGCTGTTCTTGCACAGTCCGTGCGAGCGAGCCAACAAGCACATCTCGGACGGTCGCGCCTGTATTTGCGCGTCGAGCATGAGGGCGTTACCGGGTTCGGAGAAGTGGCCCCTCAGCCGTACGCGCTGAACGGCGACCCCGCTTTCAATCAGGTAGTGGTGGCGGTGCGACGTGCGTTAGTGAAACTCGACGGCGTCGTTGGGCGAGAGGGCGCGCTGCCTCTATGGAGTCGCGTCGCGCGGTTCAGTTCCGGTTCTCCCGAGGACAACGTCGCCATGGCTCTCGTTGAGATGGCGCTACTTGATAGAGAACTCAGAGTGACGTCACGTTCCATTGTTGATCTTTGGCCAGAGCGTTTCGACACCCCAACCCAAGCCACCGTCTCAGTGTTGGATGACGAGCCGTGGTCCGTCGATACTGCAGCTCTACGTGTGCGGGTTAAATGTGCCCCGGGTGACATCGATGACGGCGCGATGGAGCGACTGAGTTCACTCAGCGTTCCCGTGATTGTGGATTACAACTGCTCGGCCACCAACGACGATGAGGTGCGGCGCCAACTTGACATCATTCGCTCCGTCGTCGAGGTTGCTGCGGTCGAACAGCCTTATGAAGTGGGCAACGTGATTGATCACGCGCGACTCGCCGCTCTGATCGACGTGCCCGTCAGTATCGACGAGGGCCTGCGCTCCACGCGCGACCTCACGCACTTCGCCAACTACGGTGGCGCCGCGATGATCTGCGTGAAACCGGCTCGCGTGGGTGGACTCGCGAACGCGCGCACCTTGATAGCCAACGCGCAGTCCCTCGGCATCGCCGCCTACGTTGGTGGTTTCTTTGAGTCGCCGTTCGCTCGTCGCGTGCATCGCTCCTTCGCCAGAAGTTGCGTCAGCGAACCGAGCGATATTGGCGTCGTCGCCCTCGAGGGGGAGAGCGAGCCTGAATCGACGTTGCTTGACGTGAGTTTTGGCCTCGAGCCGTCGGAGCTGATGCTGAAGCACGCCGAACGCCTAGCGGTAAACGCGTCGGGCGAGTCCTAGACTGAAAATATGAGTTCTCGGCTGGTGAAACGCCGTCTTGATGACGTTCAACGCCAGCTCTCGCAGGCCCGTGAAAGCTTGGCCGTCCTCGAAGAGCAGGTAGCCGTGTGGAACGACGCGCTCGACGACGCTCGAATTAGAGCCCTGGTATCCGAGACGCCACTTCAATCCAGGGAATACGATGAACTCTCACGTCACGTGGTCGTAGCCAACGCTGAAATGGCGCGACGCGCTCACGAGGTGCGCGAGCTATTGGTCGCGCGCGACGAATTACTACACGAATGGACACCGAAGGACGAGTATGGATAAACGCGTTGTAATTGCTGACGACGAGTCAATCATCCGTCTCGATCTCAAAGAGATCCTGGAAGACGACGGCTACTTTGTGGTGGGCGAAGCCGCGCGCGGCGATGACGCTCTCGCAATGATTAAAGAGCACGAACCCGATTTGGCGCTACTCGACGTCAAGATGCCCGGACTCGACGGCATCGAGGTCGCGCGCCACTTGATGGGTTCGAAGACCATCGTGGTGTTGCTTACCGCGTTCAGCCAGCGCACGCTCATCGAGAGTGCCCGTGACGCGGGCGTCGCGGCTTACCTGGTGAAGCCTTTTCGTAGTAGCGAGATACTGCCTAAGTTGGCGGCCATCCTTAATCCCGCCGCCAGCGAGCCACTGGTCACTGCGGACGTCGCGAACGCCGACGACAAAATCGAGACTCGTGAGATCGTTCAGCGTGCAAAAGAGATACTCATGGCTGAGCGTGGCCTCGACGAACCAGCGGCCTTTGAAGTCATTCAACAGTCCGCGATGCGCGCGCGCACGAGAATGCGCGACGTCGCGCAGCAGATTTTGAAAGGCGAGTTCGTTGGCTAACGACGCGGATGACCAACGGCCACTGCTGCTGTTGGACGGTATGTCGCTGGCCTTTCGTGCTTTTTTCGCCCTCCCGACGGACATTCAAACCTCGTCGGGACTCGTCACCAACGCCCTGCACGGCTTTGCCTCAATGTTGGTGTCGCTCATTGGCTCTCAGAACCCTCGCGCGATGGCTGTGGCCTTTGACCTTCCCGGTGGCACCTTTCGCGACGCCTTAACCGAGGACTACAAGGGGGGTCGTGCCGAAACACCACCCGAACTCGATCCCCAGTTCGACCTCATTCGCACAATGTGCGAAACGCTCCACATCCCCGTGTTGGGAGTAGCGAACTTTGAAGCCGACGACGTGTTGGCGACACTTGCGACCTGGGGACGTGACTCGAAGATCCCCGTCGTGGTGGTCTCGGGTGATCGCGACACTTTCCAACTCGTGGAAGACCCTTTCGTCAAGGTGCTCTATAACCGTCGAGGCGTATCGGACTACTCGCTCTATGACGAGGCGGGCATCTTTGAACGCTGTGGCATAGAGGCGGCGCGTTATCCGTTGCTCGCGGCATTGCGCGGGGACACCTCGGACAACTTGCCCGGTGTGCCTGGTGTGGGCGAGAAGACCGCGGCCAAACTTTTTGCGCAGTACCGCGACTTCGACGAACTCTACGCGAACCTAGAAACGTTGACACCCAAGCTTCGCGAGAATCTTGCAACCTTCGAAGATCGCGCACGCAATAACGAAAAGGTGATGCAGCTTATTCGAGACGTACCGCTCGACTTCACGTTGGACGATCTCACCTTTGGTGGATGGAACCGTCAAGAGATTGACGCCTTCTTCGATCGTTTTGAAATGAACTCGATGCGTACGCGCGTCAACAAGCTGATCCAACAAGGACTACTGGGCGAGCCCGGCGGTCAAGCCGAGATCAAGGCCAACGTGACACCTACGAAGAAGGCGCCTGCCCTCAAACAAGGATCCACGTTGAACGATGTGTTGAAAGGTGCCTCGAAGCCGATCGTTGCCTACAACGACGAGCGCGTCGCGGTGTTGAACGCACGGGCCGGCACCGTTGCGGTGGTTGATCTGGACGAGTTCTTTGGCGCCGCAGCGACCACGGCAATCACGGGACACGACGTGAAGGGACTTTTTCGGGTAGCCAAAGAGAGGGGCGTGAAGTTAGTCGATCCCATGGACGACACGTCGATCATGGCCTTCTTAATTGACGCCACGAGTGGGCACTACGAGCTCGCTGACGTGGCGCACCGATTCCTCGATGAACCTATCGACAACACGAAGCCATCCCTCTTTAGCGCTTCGAGCGACGAAACCTTGGTGAAGGACGTTGCACTAGTGGCGAGACTTCGCGACGTCCTGCGTGCAGAGATTGCTCGATGGGAGCTTGGCCGGGTCTATGACGAGATCGAACTACCACTCGTCGCCGTGCTTGGTCGCATGGAGGCGAGCGGTATTCGTGTCGACGTTGCGTTGTTAAAGACCATCGCTGATGAGTTCGCTACCGAAGCAAAAGAACTCGACCTTGAGATACAAAAGGTCGCCGGTCACGATTTCAAAGTGAACTCACCACAGCAACTCCAAACGGTGCTTTTCGACGAACTTGGACTGACGGCGGTGAAAAAGATCAAGTCCGGGTTCTCTACGGACGCGACAAGTCTTGAGGCCATTCAAGACGAGCACAAAATCGTGCCACTGATCCTGCGGTACCGAGAAGTCGAAAAACTTAGGAGCACCTACGGCGCCCCCCTCATTAGCGCGGTAAGTCCGGATGGGCGCATACACGCACGATTCATGCAGACCGTCGCGCGTACCGGACGATTGTCCTCAGAGAATCCCAATCTTCACAACATTCCCGTACGCTCCAAAGAAGGTCGTCGTCTTCGCTACGCCTTTATTCCGAGCGAAGGGTGGCTGTTCGCGGTGTCGGACTACAACCAAATCGAGCTGCGCATCTTGGCCCACCTCTCTCAGGATCAAGGGCTGTTGGCCGCGTTCGCATCGCATGAGGACGTGCACCGCACCATCGCTTCGTCGGTCTTTGGTGTTGCGCCAAAAGACGTCAGCAATGAGCAGCGCGAACAGGCCAAGGCCGTCTCCTACGGGCTCGCCTACGGCATGGAGGCCTTCGGACTGAGCCGTCGTCTCGGCGTGCCCGTGAGCGTCGCCAAGGAGATAATGGACAAGTATTTC
>DATCBX010000104.1:0-5438 GCA_036511635.1 Acidimicrobiales bacterium
AATCCCTTGTAAACCGAAGCAAAACGCACGTAGGCCACGTCGTCAATCTCTCGAAGCGACTCTAAGGTCGCCATGCCGACCTCTTCACTCGTGACGTCGCGATTCAATAGTCGCATCGACTCCTCGACACCAACGACAACCCCTTGCAGCGCTTCCTCGTCAACTGGACGGTTTTTCGCAGCCGAGCGAACGCCGCTCATAATTTTCTCTCTCGCAAAAGGCTCGCGGTCACCGGAGCGCTTAATCACGTAGAGACCAATCTCTTCAATACGTTCAAAGGTGGTGTAACGCTGGGCGCAGTTGGCACATTCACGACGTCGACGAATGGCCACGCCGTCTTCTGCCAGGCGCGAGTCAACGACGCGGTCGTCGTCCGCAGAACAAAAAGGACACCGCACCACCTCACGATACACCTAAAGGCCCGATTTTTCAGGGGATTAGAACGTGCTCGCCAGGTATGACGACCGACGACGCAAGTTCACGAACAAGAAGTGAGCGCGCCGCGACCGGATTGACGGGGTTGATGTCGCGAGCGATTGAGTTCACCGTATCGCCGGGCTGCACCACGTAGTCCATTCCCGAGGCGATCACTGAAGAGTTCGCCAAATCTGTCGAAAGCCCCGTGCCCGTAGTTGCCCCAAACGTGTGTCCGGGGAGCGCAAGAACGGTCAGCGCGCCGAGGAGAACAAGCGCGGCCAAGGATCGATGACGTCGTTGCAACATCCGTTCTCGCGAGGCTCGACGTTGCGCGAGTGAAGGACCGTGACGAAGTGCCCGAACTTGGGGTGCAACGCTGACGAGACGCAGGTAGGGCTCGGCTGCGAACTCTTCGATTTCTAGTATTTCTAAAGCGGCCACGTCCGACACTCCCTTGTTCTACGAACACCTGTTCGCTATCTTAGGGCGAACAGGTGTTCGTTGCAACTTTTTTTCGAAACTCTCAAAACCCTTTCATTTCAGTGGATTCGCGCAGCCGGCGTCCAACTCGACCAAAGGTTGAGAGTTGCGAAGGTGCGGTGGGTGCGTCCAATCGAAGGGCCCTTGGAGCACCTCCTAGATCTCGAACCAGTCGGATTCGGTGCCGGCGAACGAGGTTTGCGCACTGCTGGGTGAGCACTTCATCGGGGTGGTCGTGAGAGTCAGTGACCTGTCCGTCTGTTACCCATACCACGGGTTCATGACCGCAACGCTGACTAAGTGCCCACTGGAGGATCGGCCCATCGACGCCGTTGCCGACGTTCCCGGTCGGACACGTTGTCGCGATCTTCCCGCGCTCAACAAGTATCCACGCGTTGGGTGTCGAACCTACGTCGCCGGGACGGTGACTGTAGGCAACGACGAGCGCGCTCGGCGCACTACGCAGAATGTCGCGCAGTGCGTTGGGTGAGAGATCCATAGAGCCGGACTGATCAATGATGACGACACCGCCGTGTCGAGTGGTCTTTTGACTAAATGCTCGGCGCTGGGTATCGGTGAGGAGACGTCCTGGATAGCGCAGTATTGCCCCCGTCGCCGTCGGGCGCACTCGACGGACGCTGGTGGCGCGCGGTCGAGGTACAAGAGTCAACGAAGTGTCGAACACGAGTGTCGCGAACTGGCCGGTTGCAGGTCGGCGACCTCCCGACTCGAGTGATCGGCGAAAGGCTCGTAGCTCTTCGGGCGTGGTCGGTACACGTGCCGACATCGACTGGGTCAAGAGGCGAGCCAACGCCAACGTCGAAGCAACGTAGCCGCTCGGCAGTCCCTCGTCGTTGAGGTTCGTCGCGCCAAGCTCCTTGGTACTGAGTTGGTTCGTGTGCACCATCACGCGTCTACCAATGGCGCGAAGCGCGCCTAACCACGGCGCTTGACTCTGACGAATGCCCGCAAGAAACGCCTTCTCCGCCCCCGTGCCAAGTACTGCCACGAAAAAGCAGACGGCTTCTGCCCACTCCCCCGCTTCTCCAAGTCGGCGGCCGCCGAGTTTCTCGGTACCATCGCTCAAGAGCGCGACGTCGAAGTTCAGTCGAGCCAGCAGCGTATTAACTCGAAACTCCTCACTGCACTCGAGCGCCCGGGGTGATACCTCACTAAGTGCCTTCATCAGATGAACCGCGTGAGGACTCACGCGAGCGTGCATCAGTTCATGGGCTCGAACAACTCTCGCTTGCGCGCCCGGACCGTACGGAACCTCCAGAATTCGTTGGGAGAGGTTGCAACTTGCTGATCCGCGCATCGTCGAACCTTCCTGCACAGTCCACGGGCGATCGTCCACTTCGTCATCTCGTCCACTGACGAGCTCGGGAAAGATCACGCCGCGCTTCACGTAACGGCCCCAATGCTCAACGCGTCGAGAACACTCGGTGCGACATTGTCGCCAAAGACCAGGCGTGCGGCTCGTGTTGGGCCGTGATGTCGACGAAGTTCATCAAAAGCGTAGAAGCTTCGAAGCGAGACTCGCCGTTCCTCGGGTCCGAGTGAGCCCGAAAGCGCCGGACCTCTCAGATCGCCACTCAAGCGCGCGACGGCCGCGGGGTGGGGTCGATCGACGCGAATGCTCACGGGAAAACGGTCACGCAGTGCGTGTGGAATGTCGTCGAGATCCTCGATGTTCGACGTCATAATCACGGAGAAGGACGAACCGGGTCGAACCCACTCCAACGTTTCTGGGTTCCTCCAGCGCGCGGACTCGGGTGAATCGGTAATGGCGAGCAATGTTGCCAGCGCGTCGCCCGAGGCTCGATCGACTTCGTCGAGTACGAGTCGAGCCCCTGTTCCGTCACTCCCTCGCCACGCTCGAATGGCCGGTCCCTCGCGCCACTCGAAATGGCCTTCTCTCGCGGGCATCCACGTGCCCGTGATCTCACCCGACGTGAGATCCTCGGGGCAGATGAGGCGTTCTGCGTGATCGCGATTCACGCCGTGGTGCAGCGCGGCGAACGTCTTACCCGTTCCCGGCGGACCGTACAACAACACTCTCGACAGACCCGCGGACAACACGTCGGCGAAATCATGCCAACAAGGCCCCATCAACTCATCGCGTTCCACAAGGTCTCCTTAGAAACCTTCCCAACTGTCGTACAAAATTAGAGTCGCCTTAAAGTCACCTCAACGGCGTCAGTGAGCATTGACAGTTCGTCGTACGTGGTTGCGAACACCGCGTTTGGGGTACCACAGGCCGCCCACAGTTCTTCGAAAGCAGCGAGGGAGTCATCGATGAAGACCCTCAGTTCGCCTGGCCAACCAATTGGTGACACACCGCCAATAGGCTGACCGGTCGCCACACGAACCTCGTCCGCGCTCGCACGCCTTAGGACGTTTCCTTCAACGAGCCGGGCGAAGTCTTCAGTGTCGACACGAAAGGCTCCTGATTTTAAGATCACGATTGGTTCTTCGTCGAGCATGAAGACGAGACAACTCGCGATCGCTCCGACGTCGCATCCAAGTACCATCGCGGCGTCGGCCGCGGACTTCGTCGTCGCGCTGAACTCTCGAAACGGTCCACGCACGCCACGCCCTACGAGAGCGTTCGCGACTCGTTGGGCACTCGGGTGAAGGGCCTCGACGTCGCCCATTTCGTTAGTTTTCGACGGACTCGCCGAGGTAGACAGCTCGCACTCGTTCATCGTGCAGGAGATTCTTCGCCAGATCGCTAAAGGCAATGCGACCGTTCTCCATCACGTAGCCACGATCAGCTAGACGCAGCGCCTGCGCGGCGTTCTGTTCCACCACAAATACCGTCGTGCCACTGGCGCGAATTTCTCCGATAATGCCAAAGATCGCCTCCACGATCATGGGTGCTAGTCCCATTGACGGTTCATCCAGTAACAAGAGTCTTGGATTACCCATGAGCGCTCGACCAATGGCCAGCATCTGCTGCTCGCCGCCAGAGAGATTGGCCCCGAGTTGTTTGCGACGATCTTTCAAAATCGGGAACGTCGCGTACATCCGGTCCATATCATCGCTGACTGAACCCTTCCTCGTAAAGGCACCCATTTCGAGATTCTCTTCCACCGTCATCTGGGGAAAGATCCGCCGACCTTCAGGGACGTGGCCGATGCCAAGCTTTGAGAAGTCGTGTGCTTTCGTATGCGTAACGTCATTGTCTTCAAAGAAAATGTGCCCACTCGAGGGAGCGTGCAGACCCGAGAGCATCCGAAGTGTGGTGGACTTCCCGGCACCATTCGCGCCCAGAAGCGTTACGATCTCGCCTTTGTCGACGTTGAAGGAGATTCCATGCAAGGCAGTAATTGCGCCGTAGCGCACGACGGCGTCCTTCACTTCCAGCATTACTTGCTCCCCGCTTCTTCGGCCGAGGCACCGAGGTACGCCTCAATGACGACGGGATTGGCTCGAATCTCTTCAGGCGTACCTTCGGCAATGACGCTCCCGAAGTTAAGTACATAGATACGTTCAGCAAGCGACATAACGAGCTTCATGTCGTGCTCAATCAGCAAGATCGTGACGCCCATCGCGTCACGTACCTTACGAATAAGATTTGCGAGCTCGAGTTTCTCCGACGGGTTGGTTCCCGCCGCGGGTTCGTCCAAGAGCAGTACCTGCGGATCCGTCGCCAGTCCCCGAGCGATCTCTAGTCGCCGGCGGTCGCCATAGGACAACGAGGCCGAAATGGTGTTGGCCTCACCAGTAAGGCCTACAAATTTCAACAACTCTTTCGTCTTGAGATCAGAACTTTTATCGTCTCGTCTCGTCCCGGGCAAACGCAACATTGCTCCCACGACGCCAATTCCTCGGTGGCTTTCGGCCCCAATCTTGACGTTCTCAAACGTCGTCATGGCGCTGAACATTCGCGACGCCTGAAAGGTCCTGGCTATCCCGGCGTTCGCTACTCGATGGGGCTTGCGACCGATGATGGAGACTGATTTGTTATCGCGTCCCACAAACGTGATCTTTCCTTCCTGGGGTTGATACACGCCAGTGAGCGAATTAAAAAGTGACGTCTTGCCAGCTCCGTTTGGTCCTATGACGGCAAGTATCTCGCCGCGGTTCAGAAAAAGGCTCACGTTATTAAGCGAGACAACGCCGCCAAAACGCAACGTTACATTCTCTACCTCGAAGATTTTGTCGGTCACGTGTCGTCTCCCAATAAGACCTCGTCCAAATGACCCTCGTGATCGTCTTCTGAGAGCGTGATCTCTCGCTTACGCCGTCGAGATGGAATAAGTCCAGCCGGTCGAACGATCATCATTGTGACAAGTATCGCTCCGAGGTAGATGTAGAGGTCGGACGTTTGATATCCCGCGGGAGGTGAGTGCAACAGATACGCCGTCACCGTCTGAATGACGATTGCGCCCAACACGACGCCGATGATGGATCCCATACCACCGAAGATGACGATCACCAAGATATTGATGGAGAACTGCAATGTGAAGCTTGACGGAAAGATTGAATTGGACTGGCTCGCGGTCACCACCCCAGCGAATCCTGCCGATGCCGCC
>DATCBX010000105.1:0-7414 GCA_036511635.1 Acidimicrobiales bacterium
TCAGAAGCGTGATGGAGAGCCCGAGTGGAAAAGTCTCCGGACGTACCGAGTCCTGAAGGATTGCGTAGAGCGCACCACCCAGACCGGCAAAAGCAGCGGACACGACAAACGCAATAGACCTTGTACGAACGAGATTTACGCCCATGAGCTCAGCCGCGACATCGTTATCTCGAACGAGACGCATGGCGCGACCGCTTCGACTGTGAAAGAGATTGGCCATAAGGAAAAACATCACACCAGCGATGACAATGGCTAGATCGGCGGTCCATTGTGCGTTGGCGTTGATATTGGCGTTGGGACCACTGAAAAAGTGAGTAAACCACTTTGGCGTAAGGAGTGAATTTAGGAAAAGCCCACCCTCGCCACCTGTGACTGAGGAGAAATTCTGAGCAAGGGGAGCGACAGCTGCCGCAAAGGCGAGGGTCATGCCGGCGAGGTAAGGGCCGTGAAGTCGAGTTGAAGGAATGGCGATGATCAGTCCACTGATTCCCCCCACGACGAGGGCCAGCAGGAAAGTAAAAATAAGTGGTGTCGTGGCGTGATGATGTGCCCAAATACCAGCGGTGTATGCGCCTACCGCCATGAAGCCCGAATTACCCAACGAGATCTGTCCGCTCCAACCGGTCAGCCAACTGAGTCCCAGAATGACGATGGCGATGGCCGCACCGCCTGAGAGTTGGGAGTTGGCGACGGGAGGAAGCATGAACGTAATCGCGAGAGTGAGAATCGTGAGCATCAACACGCCAACGAATCGCGAATGTGTTGTCTCTTGTTTGTTGAGCGACTTCAGCAAATTCATTACACCCTCCGACCAGAGGTCTTAGTGAAGAGGCCTTGGGGTCGGATCATGAGGACAATGACCAAGATAATGATGCCTCCGAGTGGCGCAACATCAGGCGACCAGTAAGCAAGTATGAACTGTTCCGCCAAGCCAATGATCAATCCTCCGGCGACAGCGCCGGAGGGCGATTCAAGCCCACCAACAGCGGCCGCCACAAAACCCGCGACGAAGATGCCGTCCATATTGGTGGGAAAGAGTCCAAAGTTGCCCGAGGCGATGATGACCGCGGCGACGGCGCCGACGCCCGCGGAAAGAATCCACCCAATAGTGAGCATTCGACTAACGCGAACTCCAAGGAGCCGAGACACCTCAGGCGCGAGCGCCGAGGCTCGAAGTTGAAGTCCCAGTTTCGTGAATCGAAAGAGCGCGGCGACAAGCAACATAATGCCGATGGCGAGAACGATCTGAAATATCACGAACGCCGAGAGAAAAACGAGGTGTCCGTTGGACTGGAAGTAGATCTGAGAGAACGGCTCGGTGATGTTACGCGTCGTGCTCGTCCAGATTCCAGCGGCGAGTGCTTCGAGCAGACCCAGGAAGCCAACCATGACCACGATGGGGTTAATCTCCGGTTTGCCGTACAGCGGGCGAATGAGTATCCGTTCGGTGGCGCCTCCAAGAGCCATACCTACGAGGACCGAGATAATGACGCACCACCAATATCCGACACCTCGATCGATCTGAGTCATGCCGACGTACGTAGCGAACATCGCCATTGCACCTTGGGCGAAGTTCAACACGTGGGTTGACTGCCAGATGATGACGAGACTAAGGGCAACTAGAGAGTAAATAACCCCTTGGGCTAGGCCACCAAAGATGTTGTGCATAATCGACGAGGAGAGGAACCCGCTCACGGCACCACAACCCCCAGGTAAAAACGACGAAGGTCATCGTCGTTGGCAACGGTGGCGGCGTCGCCGTTGGCTACGACCGCCCCAAGGTGCAAAATCACGGCGTGATGCGCAATTCGAAGTGCGCTCTTAGCGTTCTGTTCGACCAGGATCACGGTGAGGTTTTCTATCTCGCAGAGCTGACGAATCTGTCTCATTAGTTGGGCCGTTATCTGTGGGGCGAGACCGAGGGACGGTTCGTCAAGTAGGAGGATTCGTGGTTTGGCGATAAGCGCGCGAGCCATTGCCAGCATTTGGCGCTCCCCGCCTGAAAGCGTCGCGCAGAGTTTCTTTCGACGTTCACCAAGAATTGGGAATCGTGTGTACTGCTCTTCTGCACCTTCGTTGAAATTCACTTTGCTCGCGAGGGCGCCCAGGCGAAGATTTTCTTCAACGGTCAAGTCTTGAATGACACCGCGACCCTCGGGTACGTGCGCGACGCCCATTCTCGCAATGTTTTCCGTGGCGACACCAACGAGATCGACGTCATCGTGATGAATCGATCCGCTCTTGGGTTTAACGAGTCCAGAAATAGTTCGGAGCAAGGTGGTCTTACCGGCTCCGTTAGCGCCTAACACTGCGGTGATCTGACCGGTTGAAGCTTCGAAGCTCACGTCGCGAAGAGCTTTCACCGCGCCGTAGTTAACCGAAAGGTTGTCGACGCGAATCATTCGTCTATTCCTAGGTACGCCGCGAGCACCTCGGGATTCTTGTTTATCTCGCTTGGTGAACCCGTCGCTATGACTTGGCCGAAGTTCAAGACGATGAGTTGCTGAGCGAGTGCCATAACGAAATCCATGTTGTGTTCGACCAAGAGCACACTCATGGAGCTCCGAAGTTCGACAATCAGCGCAAGGAACTCTTCGAGTTCGTTCTCGTCAAGACCCGAGGCAGGTTCATCTAACATCAAAAGTTTCGGATGCTGCATCAGCGCACGAGCAATAGACAACTTCTTCGCAATTCCGTAGGGAATATCTCTTGGCACCGTGCTGGCGTATTTGACGATGCCCAGTCGTTCGAGTAGTTCCATGGCCTCGATTTCAAGGGCTTGCTCGTTTCGATTGACCGAGGGGAGTCCAATGACCGAGCTCCACGTACCACCACCGGGACGGCTCTGAGCTCCAGCCATGACGTTTTCGAGCACACTCATGTTGTTAAAAAGTCCTACGCCTTGGAGCGTACGAGCGACGCCCGCTTTGGCTAACTGGGCCGGCCTGAGCGTTCGTCGGTCAAGTGAGGGAAAACTTACGGACCCCGACGTGGGCGTTTGAAAGCCGCACGCCACGTTAAAAGCGGTTGTCTTGCCTGCGCCGTTGGGCCCAATGAGGCCAACAATCTCATTTTCGCCAACGCGAAAAGAGACGTCGTTGAGCGCGAGAAGACCGCCAAAGCTAACTGAGACATGTTCAAATTCAAGAGCGAACGATCGCGATTCCTTTTCCGCCATAGCGTTTCAAACTAGCCCGAAGTTCGCGAGGGCTCCGTCCACGACGAGAAGTACCTGCCTTTTGCGCACGACCGTGGGGGAGCTTTCAAGTGTTTGGTTTACGCAACCACGGTAGTGCAATGGCTGCACCTGGTCGCGGCGAGTGGAAGATCGCTCGAAAGACACTCAGGACAGGTCTTCGTGGGCGCGGATGGAATTGGCGTATCAAAGACTGGGGTACCTTGCTTCGCCATGTACCGTCGATACGGCACAACCAGTACGAAATACACAACGGCCATGAAGATAATGAAGTAAATAATCGCGGAGATGAATTTGCCTAATGCAATGAATTGTCCATTGAGCGTCCAACCAACACCGGGACCATTAGAACTGTCTCCGGCGAGAGCGTTAATGAGAGGTGTCACGACGTCCGTCGTGAACGCCGAGATCAGAGTGCTGAAACCCAGCGCGACCACAAGTCCCACGGCTACCACGATGAGGTTTCCGCGCATTAAAAAATTCTTGAAACCCTTGAACATGTTGTCCCCAATCAGTTGAACGCCCCGACTCTAGCGAGGACTTAAACGACGAGCATCGGTGCGCACACTCTCTCTCGGAAAGTCAGACTGAGTGCGAGACAATGCCAGTAATGGTTGACACAATTTCGTTTGCGCTGGCACCCGGGCCAAAGACCGCCGCGATACCAAGAACTCGGAGCTCCTCGAGGTCTTGAGGCGGGACGATGCCGCCGAGGACGACGGGAATATCTGATCCGCGCTGGCGAAGAGCTTCGACGACAAGGGGCGCGAGGGTCATGTGCGCGCCAGAAAGCATCGAAAGCCCAACGACGTCGACGTCCTCTTGGATCGCCGCGGTCGCGACTGTTTCCGGTGTTTGAAACAGCCCGGTGTAGACCACCTCCATGCCAGCGTCGCGGAGAAGTCGCGCCACGACCTTGATGCCACGATCATGACCGTCGAGGCCAACTTTTGCCACGAGTACCCGCACGTTCACAGTGAAGGAACCTCGACGTGTCGACCAAAGACGCCCGCGAGTGCGGTCATCATCTCGCCAACCGTGACGTACGACTTGGCGGCGTCAATCAGCGCGGGCATCAGATTCAGTTCGGGGTCTTTCGCTTCACTCGTCAATCGCTCGACGGCGGTACGAACGTGGTCGTCGTCGCGATCGGCGCGGACCTGGCTGAGTCGAGCAAGCTGCTTGTGCTCATCGGCGTTGGTTATTCGTAACGTGGCCAAGTCGTCCTCGTCATTGCCTTCGAGGAACTCATTCACGCCAACGACGACTCGCTCACCAGAGTTGAAGGATCGTTCAAGTTCGTAGGCGGAGTCCGAAATTCGTCCTTGGAACCAATTTTCTTCAATTCCGCGAATACAGCCTTCGAGCATTGAACCTTCGCCCATCTTGCTGATCTGGGCGAAGATGACTTCCGCTTCTCTTTCCATCTCGTCGGTCAATTCTTCAACAAACCACGAACCGCCAAGGGGATCGGCAACGTTGGCAACGTTCGTCTCATTGGCGATGATTTGTTGCGTTCGCAGGGCAATTCGCGCGGCCTTCTCCGACGGAAGGGCGAGGGCTTCGTCCATTGAGTTTGTGTGCAATGACTGCGTGCCGCCCAAAACGCCGGCGAGCGCCTCGATGGCGGTACGCGCAATATTGATCTCTGGTTGCTGTGCGGTGAGTGACACGCCAGCGGTCTGTGTGTGAAATCTAAGTTGCCACGAACGTGGGTCAGTAGCGCCGTAGTTCTCCTTCATCCACTTCGCCCAGAGACGTCGCGCGGCTCGGTACTTAGCGATCTCTTCAAAGAAGTCGATGTGCGCGTTAAAGAAGAATGAGAGTCGAGGCGCGACGGCGTCGACACCGAGACCGGCCTGTTGAGCAAGTTCTACGTAGGCGAAACCATTCGCGAGCGTGAAGGCCAGTTCTTCAGCGGCCGTGGAACCCGCCTCACGAATGTGATAGCCCGAGACCGAAATGGAGTTCCACTTAGGCATCTCCGCAGCGGTGTAGGCAATGGTGTCACGCACGAGCCGCATCGATTGTCGCGGAGGGAAGACGAACTCCTTTTGGGCCTGATACTCCTTCAAAATGTCGTTCTGCAAAGTGCCACCGAGTTGCTCTCTCGTCACGCCTGACTCTTCGGCCTGAGCAACGAAAAGCGCCAGCATCACGGCGGCGGGCGAGTTAATCGTCATCGACGTCGTGATAGTGCTGAGATCGATGCCGGCGAAGAGATCGCGAACGTCGGCGAGTGAGTCAATGGCTACGCCGCATCGACCGACTTCTCCCAGTGCCATGGGGTCATCGGAGTCAAGACCTAGCAGCGTGGGCATGTCGAAGGCAGTTGACAGTCCAGTACCACCAGCACGGATGATCTCTCGAAAACGAGTGTTGGTGTCGGTCGCGGTTCCAAAGCCCGCGAACATGCGCATTGTCCAGAGTTTGGTTCGGTACATGGAGGAGTGGACACCGCGGGTGTAGGGGTAGACGCCAGGGAACTCCGCGTCACTCGGTCCGTAGACCGGCGCGAGGGGGATTCCCGACATGGTGGTGAACTTGTCCGGTCGAAGTGGTGCGGCGTCAAAGAGCCGACGCCACTCTTCTTGGGCACTCTCCTTAGTCACCTGCAAACCTCCGTTGGTGATTTCTCACGACAAAATCAGCATAGGTTGCGAGCGATTGGTACGTAGTAGCCCACGATTGGTGCGACACCATTCGTTCGTTACTGGTAAAAGCGGAGATAGATCAGGGCGAGCCCCAGTGCCATGGTTGCCCAGCAAAGAGCACGAATTGCACCTTCGAGCGGGGCAAGTATCGACTGGCTCGTGATCGGCACCGACTCGCCAGTCAACAGAACTTGACTGCCTTCAATGGAAGCCGTGCGACGTCGAACGTCGCGCGCGGGCGATGAGAGTTTTCGCTGTGTTTGCGACATGAGCGCGGCGAAGACGCCAGCGAGTAGCGCGGTGACACTCAGGTTGGCGTGTTGAGCAAAGTAAGCGGTGAGTAGAGGAAAGGCGCCCCATCCGAGGGAGAACACGGCGTCGGTGTGCAAGCGTCCTTGGAAGAGTTCGAGATTGTAGCTAAGCGCGATCATCACGCCCGTCACGATGAAGATCGCGAGGAACGCACTCACGAGAAACAGGCCAACGATGCCCAAAATGACGGCACCGCCGACACCAAAGGCAGAAGCCGTGACGAGTTGCCACGTCGGAATCGAGGTCGATAACGGGCGACCGTGCAACTCATCGAGTGCGTGCGCTCCTACTCCTACGGCAAGGAAAAAGGCAACCAAAGTGAAAGTGAGTCGCACGGCATTGACCGGACCCACGAGGCACGATCCAATGACCACGAAGGAAAGGTGCATCAAGGTATAAGGAGGGTGCAACAGCGTCCACCAATCGCGCAGCGCAGGTCGTTTGAGAAACGCCGGTTGAGCGTAGAAGGCGGGTCCGCCTTCTGGTGATCTCTTAGGAGAAGATTTAAACATTGTCACGGCGATCGATAGCCCCACATAACGAGCCCGCCGCCCACACTCATCGAACGATGTTCGACGTGGTCAATGCCCGCATGCTCCCACGCGTTAATTGTCCAGTGAAGGGGATAACTCTTGTAGTGAGTCGAAATGCTCGGCCCGAGAAAACGTCCAACGTCCCACCAACCCTTACCGCCGGTGAGATAGCCGGCTACGGGAAGTACGGCTCGAGTGTAAAACCACCACAAAATTCGCCATCCAAACTTTCGTGGCACCGCAAACTCAAGACTCGCGATGGGTCCACCGGGCTTTACGACTCGGGCCAACTCGGCCATAGTGGCCTTTGGGTCGTCAACGTAGCGGAGTAAATACGTGAACGTCAACGCGTCGAACGTGGCGTCGGCGAATGGAAGTTGTTCACCTCGACCGAGCACGAGTGACACTCGGTCGCTGAGCCCCGATGACTCCACGTTGGACTGTCCCTTGCGCAACATATCCTCGCTGAGATCTAGCCCAACGACGTGTGCTGAGGTTCTCTTTGTCAACGCTTTAGTCACAGCGCAGGGTCCACAGGCCACGTCAAGTACCAGTTTGGGTTCAGAACCCACTACGTGATCGAGCATCGCTGAGCGCCATCGACGGTCCTGGCCCAGAGAAAGGAGCGCGGCGAGGAAGTTGTAGCGAGAAGGCAGTGGTGCAAAGAGTGACCGTGAAAATTGGTTAGGCAACGTGCGAGAGGCCGTGACGTTTTTGTT
>DATCBX010000106.1:0-4556 GCA_036511635.1 Acidimicrobiales bacterium
CGTCGGTCGTTTTCGTCTTCCTCAAGCGCGGCCATCTCTTGACGAAGCGTTTCGCGTCTGCGCTGCTGTTGGGCGCTCTTCACCAGAGCAGTTCTTATTGCTTCAGAGCGCGAGAGTCCGGACGCCTCAAGCTGGGCAAGCGCCCTCTGAGCTTCATCATCGAGTCGAACTGAAATAGCAATCCTCATGAGGTCAATGTATCACAATCTGTCATACATTCTCAATCCCTTGGACTCTGCAACGGTCGGCGGATTTCAGGGATCTACTAAAAATCTGTAGACATTCGTCTCTCGACGTTCGAATCCAAGCTTTTGATACAGCGCGTTCGCGGCTTCTCGCGATGAGCGACTCGTGAGGTCGAGCGAACGTACGCCGCGGATTCGTGCCTCGTCAAGCGCGGCACTCGTCAACGCTTCACCGATGCCGAGACCTCTAGCGTCCTCGTCAACGACCACGTCTTCTATCCATCCACGCAGCCCAGTAGGGATAGTAAAAATCACCAACGTCAGCGTGCCAACAATGGCGTCGCCGTCGCACGCCACAAAAAGTGTCGCCGCGTCCGAAGCGACCATCGCCTCAACGTCGCTCATGGTGAGCACACTCGCGTTCGACGAAAGTTGCGGGAGGAGATTATTGAGACCTTCGAGCAACTCGGGCGACGCGACGAGCGCTTTCGAAACAGTGATGCTCATTCGTCACCTCGCCAGACTGGGCGCCGTAGATCGTCGTAGAAGACGTCGCGATGCTCGCCATCGATGGCGGCAAAAATCGGATCGGCCCAGCGGTCGGCGCCGATACTCGGGCTCGGTAGTTGATCGCGGGAGAACCAACCGGCGTCGGTGACTTCGAGGGGGTGCAGATTGAGTTCACCACCAACGGCGCGGCAGAAGAAAAGCAGTGAGTAGAGAGGGATACGTGATTCGCCCAGTCGCATTCCGTCAAGTACGCCAATGAGACGAACGGGCTCAACCTCGATGCCCGTCTCTTCAAGGACCTCCTTCACGACAACCTCGGGTGCTGAGTAACCAACGTCACACCAGCCCGTCGGATAGAGCCAGATGCCAGAGTCGGCTCGCTTAATCAGCAGCAATTCACCTTCGTCGTTGGTGACCGCCGCACCGACAGCTACCTTCGGCGTCTGATAGCCCGGCACGCCGCGCCCCACCTCTTGCATCCACTGGGTGACGTAACCATCAGCGTCAACGACACCTTCGAGACCTTCGTCCGCGGCCTCTTTCATGTCGCCGGCAATTTTCAAGATCTCTTCGAATCGCTCGCGTTCATACTGACTCTGGGTAAAGCCAAGTCCCGTCTTCGCGACACCGGCGAGGGACTCGGCCCAACGTCGCAGCGTCTTCTCAGGAACAGAGTTACTCACGCTTTGACGCTACCAACGTCGCTTAGGCCAACGTGGCGTCGAGCACTTCTTCGAGCGTGCCCACCAGACCCGTGTAGAAGACACCGAAGTCCGCGTAGAGGGCGGAGCCTTCGTCGAAACGCATGGTGTAGACGCACTCTTTGAGATCATCAACGTGCACGCCAAAGAGCGTCACGCCCCACTCCCAGTCGTCGAGACCGGTCGATCCCGAAATGAGTTGGAGCACGCGGCCCTTAAACGTCCGCCCAATCGCGCCGTGTCCGCGCATCAAGTTCTCGCGCTCTTCGTAACTGAGCACGTACCAGTTGTTCACCTCACCACGACGCTTCGACATGGGATAGAAGCAAAAAGCCTTCATGTCCTCGGGTGGGAGCTTTGGATAGAGACGATCGTTAAGCATCTTCTCGGGCATACCCGCGGCGTACTCACTGACTTCGGTAAGTGACACGTAACTTTCGGCGACCTTAAAGCCCGCGGCCTGGACTTCGGACTGAAACTTGCGCACGTCCCAGAGATTCTCACCCAACACCATGAAACAGACGTCGGCCTTGGCGCCAAGTATCGCCGCCGTCACGACCTGGACGCCATCAATCCACGCGTCGTCGATGGCCTTACGAAGAGCGCGCGCGTCGACCTTGCCCTTGGGATGACAAAAGAGGTGCAGTACGTTGAGTCCGCGCGAAGGAACCACGGGTGTTGGAGTCGTCATAACTCCATGTTACGGGTAATGTCCGGTTCTCATAAAGGGTCACAACGTACAAACCGCGGGGCGCAAGGCCCCGCGGTTTGCTTTTGAACTGGTGGAGTCGACTTAATAGTCGTCCATCCCGCCGCCCATTGGCGCGGCTGACTTTTCCTCGGGCTTGTCAACAATGACGCACTCAGTCGTCAAAAACAGCGCCGCGATCGACGCCGCGTTCTGTAGCGCGGAGCGGGTCACCTTGGCCGCGTCAATGACGCCGGCCTTGATCAAGTCTTCGTACTCACCCGTCGCGGCGTTGAGTCCTTCGGTGGGCTTGGCGAGGTTGCGAACCTTATCCACGATGACGCCACCCTCAAGACCCGCGTTCACGGCAATCTGGTTGAGCGGCGCTTCGACGGCCTTGGCCACCATACGCGCACCCGTCTGCTCATCGCCCACGAGCTTCTCGGCGGCTTCAAGGATGCGTGACTGACTGCGCAGCAACGCCACGCCACCGCCAGGGACCACGCCTTCTTCGATCGCGGCCTTCGTCGTCGACACCGCGTCTTCGATGCGGTGCTTCTTCTCTTTCAACTCAACTTCGGTTGCGGCGCCAACCTTGATGACGGCAACGCCACCCGAAAGCTTTGCGAGACGCTCTTGGAGCTTCTCTGAGTCGTAGTCCGAGTCGGTATTTTCGATCTCGGCTTTGATCTGGGAGATGCGCGCCTTGATGTCGTCATCAGAACCCGCGCCTTCAACAATCGTCGTCTCGTCCTTGGTGACGACGACCTTGCGAGCCGTGCCAAGAAGTTCCAGCGTTGCGGTGTCGAGCTTGAGGCCAATCTCTTCTGAAATAACCGTCGCGCCGGTCAAGATCGCGATGTCTTGCAACATGGCCTTGCGACGCTCTCCAAAGCCAGGAGCCTTCACGGCAACGGACTTGAAGGTGCCACGAATCTTGTTCACGACCAACGTCGCGAGCGCTTCGCCCTCAACGTCTTCCGCGATAATCAAAAGCGGACGACCGGACTGCATCACTTTTTCAAGCACGGGCAGTACGTCGCGAACCGATGAGATTTTTCCGCTCACGAGTAGTACGTACGCGTTCTCGAGAACTGCCTCTTGACGCTCGACGTCGGTCGCGAAGTACGGCGCGATGTAGCCCTTGTCAAAGCGCATACCTTCAACGAGGTCCATGTCCATGCCAAAGGACTGGCTCTCTTCAACGGTGATGACGCCGTCCTTGCCGACCTTGTCAATCGCGTCCGCGATCATTTGGCCGATCTCGTCGTCCGCTGCGGAGATAGACGCCACTTGGGCGATCTGCTCTTTGGTGTCGGCGGGAATCGAGAGGTCGTGCAGTGAGGCAACAGCCGCTTCAACGGCCGCTTCGATGCCCTTCTTAAGCGACATCGGGTTGGCGCCAGCAGCAACGTTCTTTAGACCTTCGCGAACCATGGCCCAAGCGAGCACGGTGGCAGTCGTCGTGCCGTCGCCGGCCTCGTCGTCAGTCTTCTTCGCTACTTCTTTAACGAGCTCAGCACCAATCTTCTCAAAGGGGTCTTCGAGGTCGATGTCTTTGGCAATAGAGACGCCGTCGTTGGTGATCGTGGGAGCGCCCCACTTCTTGTCCAGCACGACGTTGCGGCCCTTAGGTCCAAGGGTGACGCGAACGGCGTCGGCCAACTTGTTCATGCCGCGCTCGAGGGCGCGTCGCGCCTCTTCGTCGAAAGCGATCAGTTTCGCCACGGTGATTCCTCCTAGTGCGTTACACCTTTTTGGTGCAAAGCAATATTAGCAGTCTCTAGCAGAGAGTGCTAACGGAGCCTCAGCCCCCGGCGACCGCCGGGACCAGGGATACGGTCTGGCCAGCGACGAGCACCGTGTCGAGACCATCGAGGAATCGGACGTCTTCGTCCGCCACGAAGACGTTGACGAATCGACGTAGCGCCCCTTGATCGTCGAGAACTCGCCCGGCGAGCCCGGGATAGGCCGCGTCGACAGCCGCGATCGCTTCTCGAACGGTGGTCGCTTCAACGGGTACTTCGCCCGCGCCGCCGACGAGCACACGCAACTGACTGGGTAGACGCACGGTGACGCTCATGAGGCCGCGACCAACTGGTGAAATCGCAACGCTTCTTCGGCGGCCTCAAGCGAGGGCGTGATCGTTGAGCTCACGGTCGACGTGTCGACGATGGCGTCGAGAGTCTTCAGTCCGTGTCCCGAGATGATCGCGACAATGGACTTATCGCGGTCGATCGTGCCGCGCTCAATCATCTGGCGCAGTGACGCGATCGTGACCCCGCCAGCCGTCTCGGCAAAGATGCCTTCGGTCCTGGCGAGTAGTTCAATACACTCGAGAATCTCTTCGTCGGGCACTGAGCCACAGTCGCCACCGTTGGCGCGCAGTTCATCAAGTACGTAGGGAGCGTCCGCGGGATTACCAATGGCGAGCGAGCGCGCGATGGTCTTTGGACGCTGGGGCGTGATGAC
>DATCBX010000107.1:0-2402 GCA_036511635.1 Acidimicrobiales bacterium
GCATAGAGTGGGCGATCGACGCGATGACGTTGCTACGAGATCTCAAACCAATGCCGCTGTACATCGTGGCGGGTCGCACGCACCCCAAGGTTCTCGCACGTCAAGGCGACGTGTACCGCGAGTCACTTATGGAACGAGTTGCCAAGAACAATGTTGGTGACATGGTGCACTTTGACAGCTCCTACAGAACACTTGCGGCGCTCAACGAACTCATTCAAAGCGTCGACGTTGTGGTATTGCCTTACGACTCTCACGACCAGGCGACGTCGGGAGTCTTAGTTGACGCTTTAGCCGCTGGGCTACCTGTTGTGGCGACGGCGTTTCCGCACGCGAGAGAACTGCTCACGAGCGGCGCGGGATCGGTCGTCGCCCACGAAGACCCCGAAGCATTGGCTAACGCGCTTCGAAGCATTCTTACGTTGCCTGAGTTACTCGACGATATGGCGAGCGAAGCGCGCTCCATCGCGTCGAGTCTGAGTTGGGCCACGGTTGCCACTGAGTACCAGAGAGTTGCTGAGACGCTGTTGGAAAACGTCGCGGTGGTCGCCTAATGCAGACTCTTCGGCCAAACTTCAGTCACTTGCTGTCACTAAGTGGCCCTTATGGAACCTTCGAACACGCTGAATATTCGCGGGCTCGACCAGAACATGGTTATTGCACGGACGACATGGCCCGAGTCTTGTTGACAAGCGTTCGTGAGGTAGGAGCTCCACGCGAGGTGGAGGATTTGGCCACGATGTCAATGGAATTTCTCTCAAAGGCGCAAGACGTGGATGGGCGATTTTGGAACCGGCGTTCTCCCGATGGAGAGTGGAGCGGTTCAAGTTCGAGCGATGACTGCTGGGGGCGTGCGGTGTGGGCTCTTGGATCGACGATTGCTCGAACGCTTGACGTCGAACTTAGAGAGACCGCGTTGATGCTTTTTGAGCGAGGTGTCAAGGTACGTTCTCCGTGGCCACGATCGATGGCTTTCGCGAGTTTCGGCGCGGCTGAAGTTTTGAAGGTTGATCCGACGAATCGTTTAGCTCTTCGACTAGTCGAAGCTGCAATGCGCATTGTTGATCGACCTGACCGAACCAAGTACTGGCGCTGGGGCGAAGACCGACTTTCGTACGCCAACGCGGCTCTGCCCGAGGCAATGCTCGCGTCTGGTTCATCACTCGGCGACGATCGTCTCATCGAGACCGGACTTCGCCAACTACGGTGGCTTCTTGAAATGGAATCACCCAGGGGTCACCTTTCGGTCACGCCAGTCGGCGGGCGAGATTCTCAGGGTCCCTCGAAAATGTTCGACCAACAGCCAATCGAAGTAGCCGCGATGTCCGAGGCGTGTGTTCGCGCCTATGAACTCACCCGCGATGGTCAGTGGCGGATTGGACAGATGCTGTGCGTCGAGTGGTTCATGGGACGCAACGATCTTGGTGTCGCGATGCACGATTCTGAGACCGGTGGCGGATACGACGGCCTTACGGCCACAGGCCCAAATTTGAATCAAGGTGCCGAGTCGACAATTGCGTGGTTGACGACGCTCCAACATGCCCGCCTCTTAGTGAGAGCAGTCTCGTGATTGATGCCGGACTGGCACTTCGATCAAAGCAGTGGCTTAGAGCGGATACTTCTCGAGTGATCACTCGGCTCTTTATTCCCGGCCAAGAACTGGTGGGTGGAAGCGAATCGAGGACAACCGAAACTGTGCAGAGAGTATTAGCGCTGAGTGAAATTGAAGTCGGCGAAGTTCTTGGTGAACTGTACGAACGATTTTCGAATCGTCATGACAATTTGGCGTCGGTCTTTGAAGAGCACGCTGCACGAGTGTCGAACTACGTCGATGTGGCGATCTCTGCCGAGCGCAGGCAACTTCTTGGCGCCACGTTTACCAACGAATACGCACTTGAAGGCGCGGCAATATGTAATCCAAGTCTCGTGGCGCATCCAGACCAGAGTGGCGTCGCAACAAATGGACTTCGCGTGATTCTTAGCTATCGAAGCATTGGCGAAGGTCACGTGTCGAGTATCTGTTTTCGTACGGGAGAGATAGACGCTCACGGCGCCCTTGAGCTTGATGAGGCGCGTCGATGCCCGGTTGTTGGAACTATTGGTGACGCGCCATTGAAAAGAGAGGTGTTTCGAGCCAAGTTGCTCGACGCCGGACTCGGCGGGGAGACCTCGGCGTCAGTGCTGAACTCTCTGAATTCTCGTTTCTCCCCACTCGAGCTCGACGCCGCGATCGCGAAGCTGGAAGATCAGAGCGCCACGCGAACAAACGTCGACAAGATCATTGGCATCTTTTGCTCGGTCGCGGCGTGCTGTTACGTCGCCAGTTTTGACGACAGCACCAATCTTTCCCAGAGAGTTCTCTGGCCGGCAACGATGAATGAAAGTAATGGGATGGAGGACGCCCG
>DATCBX010000108.1:0-2767 GCA_036511635.1 Acidimicrobiales bacterium
CACGTTGATTTCCTCGTTTGGCTCGCCGCGCGCTCCACCTACTAACATTGTTACCTATGTCAAAGCGGACCGTGAAGCGCAAACTACGCGCAAAAAAGAAGGCCAACCACGGCAAGAAGCCGAACTGCGGTCGCGGCTAAGGCCGTCAGCCCAGTTTTCCGTCCCACGCACAGTCCCGTTTTCTCAACAGAGCGGCCAGTGGCGTAGGGCAGTCGCTTACTAACCCGTCAACACCGAGGTCCAGCAACCGGACCATCTCCTCAACGTCATTAATCGTCCATACGTGGACAGCAATGTCCGCTTGGTGCGCGGCCTCGATGAACGACTCAGTGATCACCTCAATGTCGCCGAACGTCGCGGGGAGTTGGAACGCGGATACCGGGGGTACGACGGGACTGCCCTCAAGATGTGAGAAGTAGAAAGCCGCGCTCTCATTCGTCGCCGCCGAGGTAGCGACGTCGGGTGCGAACGTTCGAAATCGCTGAATCGCGTCGTCGTGAAACGACGCGACCATGACAGAACTCAGACGTTCTAAGCGACGCAGCTCGTTGGCGAGCAACTCTTCGTACCCCTCAACGTCAGGGTCCGTGCGCTTGATATCGAGATTTAACAGGACGCCAGGAAACACGTCGGACACTTCCTCGAGTGTTGCTATGCCATAGCCACGTAGCGCAGGCGCGCGACCTCGAAGTAGGTACTCACTCTCGTCGTGGCCGGGGCTCACGACGTCGCCGTCAATCCACCAGTACGCGTTGTCCATCTCACGCAACTCCGCCAACGTGAGATTGGCGATCTCGCCGTGATGGTTCGTCGTGCGGTCCACGGTCTCGTCGTGACAGACCACCACGTGTCGATCCTTCGTTGCGTGCACGTCAAGTTCAATAGCGTTCGCACCAACGCCCAACGCGTGGCTAATCGCCGCGAGCGTTGATGAAGGGCCTTCGAAAGAACCGCCCTGGTGCGCGAAGGCAATGACCTTGCGCTCGGTCCACACGCTCACTTGGCGGGTAGACCCGCGGGATAGAGCTTGCGACGCATTTGGTACTCGAGAAAGAACGCGAGACCGGGCACAAAACCCGCGAAGAGCATTAGCCCGAGATAGAAGACGCTGAGTCGGAACTTCATGACGAGGTTGAAGCACATGATCATGTAGACCGGATAGAGCACGACGCCGTGACCAATACCGACCGTCTTGACAAACCACCCCATCTGCTTCCACAACGTCAGGTCCACGACGTGCAACAAGAGCGTCGCGAACAAGACCAGCAGCGTGGTTCCGGTAACGAACGACATGACACGGTAACGGCGAAAAGTGCCATTCATTAGTGGCCCCAGAGTCGCTTCTTGGGAATATGAGAAAGTTTGGCCAAATGGTCGTTGTACGCCGCGAGTTGGGGATCTTCTTCCTCGGAGACAATCCTCGCCGCTTGTGCTTGTGCGCGCATGAGGTCTTCGTACTCGCGACGCTCAACCTCTTGTTCTTCGGTGACCGTCTCGAGATTCAACAGTGCGTACCAACCAAGCACGCCGGCGATGCCGAACACTGGCCACTCAAAGGAGTACAGCCAGCTCAGTGAGTTGCCTTGGATGGCGCGACCGACCTGCCAATACGACGCCGACGCGCACATCGCGAACCAAAGGATGAGCGCAACGTGCAAACCAATGGCTCGACGCGAGAAATACTTGGAGAGCACCAGTCCATCTTACCGACGCGATTAATGCCAGAAAGTAGGCCCGTATGATGCGGGCGTGCCCGCGATGACGAATCCGCCGTTTTCTTGGCATCATCTCAACCAGTGGCACCTCGGGGTGTTGCCAATCCTGCTGCTCTTTGGCGCGGGCTATCTCTACGCCCGTGGCGTCTTGCGTGTGCCGACCTGGCCACGGGTGCGATCGGTGAGTTTCGCCGCCGGAATCATCGTGACGTTTCTCGCCACACAGTCGGTCCTTGGCGTCTACGACATGGAGTACTTCAGTGATCACATGATTCAGCACCTCTTGTTGATCATGGTGGCCGCACCACTCTTCGCCCTCGGGGCGCCACTCGACCTGGCCTACGACGCGGGTAAGGCAACGACGCACCGCTGGCTCGACAGCTCGTTCATGGCACGTCTCACCCACCCGCTCACCGCGTTCATTCTCTACTTCCTCTTCATTCCCATCACGCATCTCACCGGTCTCTACAACTTGATGATGCAACACGAGTGGTTTCACCATCTCGAACAGATCAGTTTTCTCGTGGTTGGGTACCTCTTTTTTCGCGCGGCCTTTGGCTTAGAGCGAGGCGTCAAACTTCACCCGGGACTGCGCTTGGTCTTTGTCATGGCCGCGGTGCCCGTTGACACGTTCACCGGACTCGTGCTCTCGATGTCAAAGAATATTCCCTACAACAACTACCTCGCCATGTCACCGGCGGGATCAACGAAGGCCTCAGTGCTCTTGAACCTCCATCTAGGAGGCGGTTTCATGTGGATCGGCGGCGACGCGTTGATGCTGCTCGCCTGCATCCCAATCTCCATCATGTGGGTGAAGTGGGAGACGGTTCGCACGAGAGAACTCGACGCGGAACTCGACGCCCAGGGACTCTAAGATTTAAAGAAGTCCCGCTTCAATACCGAGTAACTCGAGGTCATTCTCAGGACGCGCGCCGAGGTGCGTGATGATCTCGCCCGCGCACAACGAACCAAGTTCGGCGGCCTCGACGGGATCGGCGCCCAGTGCCAGTCCGTAGAGAAAACCCGACGCGAACATGTCACCCGCTCCGTTT
>DATCBX010000109.1:0-2550 GCA_036511635.1 Acidimicrobiales bacterium
CAATCTTTCGCGGCCGGTCCAAAAAGTCGTCAGAGAAGAGAGTCGTCAAAGCCACTCATCGCCGATCGTGTGTTTCAGTAATGCTCACGCCGCACCCTCCAATTTCAACAGTGTCGTCTTGACAGCGAGTCCGCCAGCGTAACCGCCGAGCGTTCCGTCACTACGGAGAACTCGGTGACAGGGCACGACGATTGGAATGGGATTGGTGGCGCAGGCCGAACCAACGGCGCGGACGGCTCTTGGGCTTCCGACAAATCTCGCGACCTCACTGTACGTCTCGGTGTGCCCGTAGGCAATGTCGGGCAGATGGCGTTGAACTAATTGGCGAAATCCGCTTGAGAGCGACCGGTCCAACACCACCTCGAAGTTCTTCCTCGAACCGGCGAAATACTCTTCGATCTCTCGTGCGGCTCCGTCCAGACGCTTGGGCGCTCGAAGAATTCGGGAGCTCAATTTGTTGGCCAAGACGCCAAGGACCTTGTCATGATCTTCAACCGCGAAGGCCACCCTTACCAAGCCTCTCTCCGTTGCGGCGAGCAACAGTGAACCAACGGGTGAGTCAATGGTTGTGTAAGCGACATCGAGAATTCCATCCGCGGCGGCATCTTCTTCGAACCTGCGGTGAAGGCGCTCTAGTGCTTCAGGTCGTATTGATGTTGCGGACAGAAGTACAGAAATCTCGTGACCACCGATCATTTTGTCCATCACAATTCTCCTTTCGAATGCGTGACTACGTACGTGGTTCGCAGGGTCTTGATGCCATCGGAGGCGGCCCTTCGCGCCGCGTCAGTTGTGCCACCAAAAATTCCAGCAATGTCGCCATACGTCAATCCAGCAACGTAGTGATAGGCAACGGATTGACGTTGCTTCGTGGGAAGCGCCTTCACTGCTTCCCATAACGCCGGGTCTACAGATTCTGCAGGACTCATTGCCAAAACGCCCTCGGGAAGTTCACCCACCGCAATCGTGTTCCGCTTTTGTGAGCGAATAATGTCAATGGCCTTTCTGTGGGCGATCGTGACGAGCCACGCCTCGACATTCGCGTCCATCGCAAGGTCCGGATACGCGCGCATCGCTGAGAGGAATGTCTCAGACCACGCGTCGTCTGCGTCGTGGGCGCCAAGTACAACGCGACACACTCGTAGGACCGTCTGCGCGTGTTCTTTAATGACGTTCTCGAAAGGCTGCTGCATATCCATCACAAAGTAAACGCGATAACTCCACAAAACGTGAGGTCGTTCGTCATAAATTTGCTGCGGGCCTCCCTCGTGCCGCCGCTCGTCAGGTTTGATCCACCTCGGCGACGAAAGGGCCCCGAGCAACGCGCTTAAAGGCTCGTGTCTCGGGGCCCTTTACCTCTAACTAGAAGTAGTGTCGACGGCCTCCGACGGCGTGGCCGAGTGCTCCGAGGAGCCACAGCACAAGACCTATGACGAGAATGATGGATCCAAGAGACCACAGAAACGCGATTCTCAACAGGAATCCAATGACTAATAGGACGATTCCTACGGTAATCATGAAACCTCCTTTGTTTACTGCAAATTGAAACAAACGGACTTCTCTCCCACTCAACCACGAATAATCAACAGTTCGCGATGTTGTAACACACCGCCTTGTCGCTAATGAGTGACTCTCTGCGCCTGAGGAGACGAATAACGCTGGCTTTCGTGCACCGAGGTTGTACGTCCAACTTCATCAACCGTCCCTTGATTGAGTGTGCGTATGGGCGTCGAGGGCTCTCACCGCGGGAAGTGCGCGCGCCAAAACGCTCGTGCCGTCGCGATACGCGAGCAAATCGACCTATTGTTGGGCGTCGACCACCTCGTAAGCGTGAAACTGTGACAAATAGACCAAATCGAACCAAAATCACCGTGCTTTCCCTCGGAGGAACTATTTCCTCGACGCCAACTGACGACCTGTCTTCAGGCGTCACACCACGTCTGAACGCCCACGACCTCGTCTCAGCTATTCCCGAATTGGACGACGTCGCCGACGTCACCGCCGTGACATTTCGACAGATGCCCTCCGGCGATCTCACGCTCAGCGACCTCATGGAATTGGCTCACGAGATTGACCGCTCATTCGAATCGGGAGCCGACGGCGTCGTCGTCACTCAAGGCACCGACACCATCGACGAAACGTCATTCGCCCTGGACGTACTGGTGCGAAGTAGTCGCCCGGTAGTCGTTACTGGCGCGATGAGAAATCCCTCGCTTCCCGGAGCCGACGGTCCGGCAAATATTTTGGCAGCGGTGCGCGTCGCGGCGTCGCGCGACGCCGCTGGTAGTGGCACGCTGGTCGTCTTCAACGACGAGATCCATGCCGCACGCTTTGTCCGAAAAACTCACTCGTCAAGCCCTTCGACGTTTCATTCGCCCACGTGCGGTCCACTCGGATGGATAGTCGAAGATCGAACGCGCCTCGTCTTTGGCATCGCGCCTCTTGCGAGAATCTCGCCCACCGCGACTGATTCGGTAGTCGCGGTTGCCTTGGTCAAGTGTTCACTTGGCGATGACGCGCGTTTCATCGATCAGATTGCGGCTCTGGACT
>DATCBX010000110.1:0-7747 GCA_036511635.1 Acidimicrobiales bacterium
CTGCGCCGCGTCGGCAACTTCCATTTCAATGGTGACGTCTGGGAAGTAGAGGTTCGCAATCTGAGTGGCTTGGGTTCGAATCGGTCCGGGATTCTGGCCCAGGATCACCAGCTTCACCGTCTCGACCTCCCCACTCTCTCCCATACTCATGCCAACATTCAGCACACCTGGAAGGGATCGCAACTCGAGTTCAAAATCTTCTTCAGTTATGGACATCATTCGAGGCTTATCCCCTTCTTCGCGTAAAGGCGCGCGTCGGCAATTCGAAAGAGTTCTATCGGATCGACAGAATCACGAGGTGAACTCGCGGTGCCGACGGAAAACTCGATTACGTTACCCGCCGACGCGAGATTAGAACGAAGACGATCGAGGAACCCCGTAACCTCGTGGCCTTCGGCGTTACTTAGTATTACCGCGAACTCGTCGCCACCAATTCTCGCCGCGGCGTCGCCCTTGCGAACAGAGCTACGAAGCGCAAAACCAAATCGACGTAGCAAATCGTCCCCGCGCGCGTGTCCAAGCCGGTCGTTGACCGCCTTGAAATCATTGAGGTCGGCGAGCACGAGTGTGAAGGGCCACCCGTACCTCGAGCTTCGCGCCGAGGCCGTCTCAAGGGTTGAATCAAAACTTCTCCGATTGGCGAGGTTCGTGAGGGGATCGCGCGCGGAACTGTAACGCGCCAGATGGAGGGAGAACGACAACTGGCAGGCGGTGCGAATAGCGTCGCGCTCACTCTCGGGGACGACGTCGGGGTCGCAGAAGACCCCGGCGAGAGTTCCGTGGTGAGCCAAGATGTCAGCATCAACGTTCTTCTGACCGAGGCGAAACGACTGCACCCCCGTCGTGTCGTGGACGAGTGTCACGATAACGTCGCGCAGATCGTAACGTTTCGCCACGAGTTCAAGTAGCGAATAGACGAAACCAATGCCCAACTCATTGTTGCTCAACTCATCAAGCATCGCTTGGAAGAGCCAGGGTTCGTAGTCTTTCGTGACGATCTCCTCGTTATGAGGAACCGCACCATTCAACGAGCTCATCAAGCTGTATCCGCCTCATCTGACTCGCTCGGCAGCTCGGACCGAATCGATGAGAGGGATACTAGGCCACTATCCAACAGTGGTGCTAGATCATCGGCGGACATCGGCCGGGCGATGAAATAGCCCTGACCACGATGACAGCCCAGCTCAAGAAGCTTGTCGACGATGGAACTCGACTCAATCCCCTCAGCGACGACCACCAAGTTGAGGGCGTGACCAAGACGGATGATCGACTCCACAATGGCGCAGTCGTAGAGATCGGTTGTAATGCCCCGCACGAAACTCATGTCCAACTTCAAGAGGTTCACCGGAAGATTTTTCAATTCGGTCATCGAAGCAAAACCGGTTCCGAAGTCGTCAATAGCCACTTCTATGCCCAACTTCTGAAATCCCTCAAGAATGCGCGCCGTCTTCTTAGGTTCGTGCAGAACAACGTGCTCGGTGATCTCGATGCACAGACGTTCTCCTTTGATGTCGTTCGTCTTCATGCAGTATTCGACGTATTCGACAAGGTCACCGGTCATGAATTCAGCGGGTGACATATTGACGCGTAGTTTGAGCGGCATCGCTGCGTACTCGCGTTGCCAGCGTGAGAGTTGTCGGCACGATTCAGCGAATACCCATCGACCGATTTCAACGACGAGCCCGGTCTCTTCGGCCACTCGGATGAAATCTGACGCGACCAGTAGTCCCCTCGTTGGGTGTTGCCAGCGGACGAGTGCTTCCACCGCAAGAATCTTGCCGGTATTGAGATCGACTTCGGGTTGGAAGTGAAGTCGAAGTTCTCCATTCTCAATTCCCTTTTGAAGCGTCAGCTCCATACGGAACCTCTCATTGACCACTTCGCGCAACTCTTCGTCAAACACCACGGCTTGGTTGCGACCCTGGGCTTTCGCCGCGTACATCGCGACGTCGGCGTACCCCAAGAGGTCAAGTCCATTCACGATCTCGGACCCGGTAAGGGCGATGCCGACGCTGGCGGTGTGACTAATTCGTTGTCCGCCAATTTCGACGGGCATCGAAATAAGTCCGAGAATCTTTTCGGCGCTCTCGAGCACCTGCGCCTCACTTCGAACGTCATCGATGAGAAAAACGAACTCGTCGCCCCCGAGGCGAGCGGCAAACTCATTCGGTGCCAAGCTCCGACGAATACCGTCCGCGAGAGTAACGAGTAGCTTGTCGCCGCTGGCGTGACCCAAGAAGTCGTTCATTACCTTGAACCGGTCCAGGTCTACAACGAGCACCGCAGTGTCACGTCGTTGATCCAAACGAAGCTTCAACTCGCGAATCAACGCTCGCCTATTCGGCAATCCCGTCAGGTCGTCGTGGTGCGCGTTGTATTCAGTCTGAACTTCGGCATCGATTCGAGCTTGGAGTTGCATGAGCATCGAGGCAATTGCTCGCAACGCGTTCATCTCTTCTGGCACCCACTTATGAAGGTGGAAGTGCAAGAACGCCAGAACTCCCCACGTCGTCTCACCTTGAAGCAGTGGCACGCCCGCACCATTGACCAGCCTCACGCCGGTCGCCTTTTCGACGCGCTCCTGGTACTTGTCGGGACTCTCTGGTCCACCCAAGTAGTAAGGCTCTCGAAGGTCTTTGGTGATTTCGAAAATCGGATCGCTATCAAAAGGCACGGCACCAAGTGGGTCGGGGTCGGGCACGTTCTCGCGCGTGGGCCACTCCGCCTCAAGAACGCTGAGTCCCCGTTCGAGATCATTGCTTCGAAGGAAGGCGACGTCAGCACCGAGGAACTCGGCGAGCACCTGGGTTGTCCAGCGAAGTACCTCTCGTCGGGTGAGCGATGACGCCGACATCAGTCGATTAGCGACCTGACCAACGAGATCATCGAGACGCTGCTGGTGCAACAGGGTGCTCTCACGACGGGCCAACGTTTCAACTTGGCCGATCAAACTCGCGATCGTCGCGATAAGCATTCTCTCTTGGTCGGTCCAACTCACTCCGTGACGAGCGACGAACAAGATTCCAGGTACCGTCCACTCTTGATCCGCTATGGGTTCAACGAGTACGCCCCACTCCACACCCGACACCACACAGGAAAAGGATTTGATTTCAGTCCCGCCATCGAGCTGGTTCGTGACGAGGTCGCGGATAACTTCGAATGCTTCTTCAGCTCCGCTGGCGATCATCGGGTCGTGACTGAGTTCCGTGAGCATCTCGTCTTCGTTCGACACCATTGCGACAATGTCCATACCAAAAACGAGGCTTTGGAGAGTTTCGACCGCTTGACGAACCTCACCACCTGTCTTCATCTGATCTGAATCACTCAGATTTGCCACGATCTATCCCTCTTCGACGAACGTCGTCTCGTTCCTTTAGGAATTCTCAAGCAGCGCTCAATCCTAGAAAAGTAGCCAACAATTCTTAGTCTCGCACACGACTTGACGCCGAACGGCGTCCCTCGATCTATCCCTCTCGGATTGGTGCCACGAGTTCTGAGTGGTCACGAATTCGAGTTAACACGTCTTTGAGTGGCAGTCGGATGCTGCGAACACTCGGTCGCGGCGCGTCAAAGACGCGTACCAATAACGCCACCGATTCACCGTCATCGAGTCGCAAAAGTGTCCTAAATCGCTCCGACATTGCAAAGAGCTCGTCCAGATGACGTTCGCCACCGAGTTGGCGTAACTCTTCTTCTCCACCCGCGTACACGAACAGTGGCGATACCGGCTGCACTGCTAAGCCGAGCCTTTGGGTGCTTACCCAGAATCTTTCAACTGCCGCACCACCACGCACGTAAAATGTTGGATCTGCTCGGGGAATCGTTATCGCCGCGATGGCGGAACTTGTTTTCACCGCGGCGCGGGTTCGTGCACCAAGCGCTTGACCGGCGCGCCACTCTCCTAGATGATCCATGACGTCAGCACGACCGAGGAGTTCCACCGCAGCGAACTCGACCGGTCCCATTTCGAGCGTACGTACGTCGAGCCCCAGTTCCAGACTGTCGCGACCGGGCCAACGAAGTTCGCCAATCATTTGGCGGTGAATACTCGGCACCAAAAAACGCATTCGATCGCAGTCGGCGAGGAGATCGGCGAAATCGTTCATCGCACCGGGTTCTGTTACAAAACGAAGTCGTGCACCTTCTTGTTCCACACCGCGCGAGAGCATGCGTACGTCGTGTTCGGAAATTTCCGAAGCTCTCCCGATCCGACGATTCGTCGTGCGCGTAAATACGTGTTCGTACAGCGGGGCGATCTCGAAGTCCTTCGCTCGACCGAGCGTCATGGTGGCAACGTGCTCAGTAGAACTTATTTCTGGAAAGAGTTGAACCGTGCCTAGTTGGTGAAGCGACGAAGCCGCGACGCGCGCGTTGAAGAGTGCTGCGCCAATCGCCACGTAACTTCCCCGGTACGCCACGTCCATCATTGACGTGTGATCCGATCGAAGATAGAAGCGAATTTCTTTGCCCTCAGCTTCGAATCGCCACGGTTGGACGTTGCCGCCCGACGGTGCTCTTCGCGCCGCATCAACGATGAGCTCAATAGGATCGTCTGACTCAAGTGGCGGATCTGTTGGGGCGGGTAGTGACAAATAATCTTCTGGCGCGCTCGGTATGTCAACGGGTCGCAGACCGGCGAGTACTTCTTCGGCGTCGAAATTCACTCGACCCGAAGGGAGTGCCCCACCTTGTCCGAACCTTCGCACCGCAGCAGCCATCGCGGCTGCGCCGAGCGTTACTTCGCTCGCCAACTGGGGCCAACCGGTAATTGTCTGGCCGACCTCTAAGAGAGACGCGGCTCCTCTTGATGAGACGTCGCTGGCGCCAAGTATTCGCAACACGTATGGCGCCTTTTGTTCAGTCGTGAGACCCGTCAGCATCGAAGAGTCCAGTCCCGCCACGAGACCGTGAAAGAGCGGTCGATTCGGTTCGAGATCGAAACGCTCAACGTCGAGCACGCCCTGATCACTCGTCTCCATCAGCACAGGTATCCCCCGTGCCCTTGCCGCTTCTCGCACAAGAAGCTTCATGTCGAGTGAATCGCACTCCTCAATGACGAGGTCTAAGCCATCGAGAAACGCGTCAAGGTTCTCTGGTTGAATACCTTCGGTGATGACTTCCACGTGGAGATACGGGTCGATCTCACCAATGCGACGAGCCGCCACCACCGCTTTGTTCAGACCAAGATCCAACACGGACGCCGGAATTCGATTGAGATTAGACACACCAATAGTGTCAAAGTCCGCCAGGCGAAGTTCGCCGGCGAGGCCTTCCATTGCCAACACGTGGGCGACAACGTGGCCGGCGCTGAGTCCCACGACGCCAATACGAAGTGAGCGTTGTGACGCCTGTTCAGCACGCGTCAACTTATTGCGATTGCGATCGAGGCGCAGTGTCGAAAAGGCACGCGGTGCCAAGAGCCGCACAACCGCACGCCGCCACGGGTAGTACACCCACCGCTGACCTTCATCGAGAATTGATTGATCCGGCGCCGGTCGGATTTCACGAAGTTCATCGCGTTGTTCTTCAAAACGGTCGAAAAACTGAAGCGAAGGATCTTCGCGCAGAACTCGCAAGACTTCACGCTGCACCCTCGCGCTCACGTCGAGCACGAGTGGACGCCACGCCAGTGTTTGTGTCGACGCCGCTTCGACAGGACTGGCATCAATTAACGCCGGACCCCGCTGAAGGTCTTCGATTTCCATACGCATTGCCTTGAGCGTCTCGGGGGTACATAACTCTTCAACTTGTGAGCGTTTCCACCACACCGCGACCGTCTTATAGCGGGCGTCGGGGAAGGGAACGGAGTTGTTGCCAATCTGGCGACCTCCGGTGGCGCCGCTGAAGGGCAGCAACGTGTCCGAGATTGCGCAAATGATGTGCTCAGCGCCGAGCCAATTAATGGCGTACAGGGCCGAGCGCGATATTGCGGGCAGGACGCGGTGCCCGATGGAGCCCTTGCCGTTGGACCACGCGCCCTTTACCTCAATTACTCCGTAACGAGCCCCGCGATCGATGAGGTTGGTGATCTCTTCAATGTCGGGCGAGGACGCCATCTCGCCAATGACGGCCGACTGGTGACTTCCCTCGAGTGGGCCGTGAAAGCGAACCCCGGCCACCATTTTTCCCTCGGGGTCCATGCCCACAAAAAAGAGGGGGACGTCGGCGGCCAGTTCGAGTTTCTTCTGCTGCAGCGCACCTTCTAAACCGCGGCCGCGGTACTGACCTTCAGCACCCTCGAGGTAGCGCTTCCACAGATCAGGACGTTCGAGGGGGTGGTGACCGTAGAACCGCACGCCCGATTCGCGGTCCAAGAAACTTGCACCATATCGGTATCGGCGACCAACTGAGATCACCACAGCTCATCCTCTTTCACGGAATAACACGACCCACAATAAAGAAAAGCCTAATTGAGACGCCCCTCAAAACTGTGGCAAATGAGCTCGTCGCGTCGTCGCAATTCATTGGATCTTGCCTTCGCGTCAACGACAATGAACTTTCGACGTCGACGTACTTGGCGAGGGACCAATTCCGGAAAATGAGCAGATATATAGTTCATGTTTACGTTTCGCGAGGGTGGTGTCTTGGCGAAGAATCCATGTTTTGTTCAACCAAGAGACCCGTCGAACGTCGAGCGTGGCAGACTCCTTCTAAATGAGTACCACTTTGGCCCGTCGGGTCCACGTCGGATGAGACGCCACCTCGCGACACGGATCGGGCAATCGTGCTAGCGGTACTTATCTGTGTATGCGCCCTGTTCGGGCTCGCTATTGGTTCATTTTTGAACGTCGTCATCTACCGCGTTCCGCGCCATGAGTCAATCGTGTCGCCGAGGTCACGGTGCCCGACGTGTGGTGCGGCAATTCTCGAGAGGGACAATATCCCCGTTCTCTCATGGCTGATGCTGCGAGGAAAGTGTCGCAACTGCCACGCACCAATCTCTAAGCGCTATCCACTGATCGAACTCACCGGTGGCGCACTTTTCGCTGGCGCGGCCGCACGAATGGGGTACACGTGGGCTCTACCAGCGTTTCTCGTCTTTCTCGCCGGCATGCTCGCTCTCGCCTGCATTGACGCGGAGCATTTAGTACTTCCCAAGAGAATCGTCTACCCGACCTTATTAATGGTCGCCGGGCTTCTCATTATCGCCGCGGCAATAACCGGACAATGGGACCGACTGGGTACAGCGGCGCTTTGCTCACTTGGGTGGTTTGCCGTCTTCTTCATCCTTAACTTCGCGAGCCCTCGCTATCTCGGCTACGGCGACGTTCGACTCGCCCTCGTGCTCGGTCTCGCTCTCGGGTGGCTCGGCATTCGCTACGTATTACTCGCCTTCTTCGCCGCCAACCTCATCGGTGCCGTAATTGGGATTGGGCTCATTGCAGCGAAACGCTTGCGGCGCGACCAACAGGTTCCTTACGGTGTCTTCTTGGCGCTGGGTGCGGCGCTAGCCATCTACGCGGGCCCCGAACTACTCGCGCCGTTCAGTCGCTTTTAATTCAGCGCCAGATACCAATCGTTGTGCCTGGTCACATCACCAATTCCATACGAAGACCTTCACTGTCCCACTCGCCGTCACTCGGCAGTCGCGTAGCGCTGTGACCAAAGACGCGTCGTGCTGTCCACAACAGTGCGGCCACGTCGTGGAGATCGCTCTGCGTGATCCCGGTCATCTCGGCATCGAGCACTCTTCGGACACCGGGGATCTTCAGTTCCAAAACGTCACGACGCTCAGCACGTCCCTCGT
>DATCBX010000111.1:0-2825 GCA_036511635.1 Acidimicrobiales bacterium
TTCACTGCCGCCGAACACACTCTGACAATGAGCGCCCAGCCTGTCGTTCGACGAGGTTCCCTCACAATCGATGACGTCGCAGCAACCATTCCATCGCTAATTCAAACTGACGGCGTGCGCGCTATTTGGCGGCGACTTCTCGACTTCGTCGACGACTTTCGCGGTTCGAGCCACACTGGGCAGCGGTGGCTGATCGAGACGTCGCCTCAACTCGTTGGGGACCAGCGCGTCGACGCCGCAATCGCCGGTGTCGTCGAGGAGCTTTGCGTTGAGAGCGCGCTGCCTCCACCCTCTTGGGTAGACGAACCACCGAGATTCGTGGCCCCGTGGTGGTTCGTTAACGGACTTCCTGGTTACGAAGCGACAGCGTTGCGCGACAGTCCCTTTACCCTTGCGCGACACGGTGTCTTCGTGAACGAAGGAGCACTCGCACGTGCCTGATCGTCCTCTTGACCGTGCGAGCATCACCGAAGCATTCGACGAGCTGTCACAGGTACTGGCCCAACGAGGAATCGAAGCGCGACTCTTCGTCGTAGGTGGCGCCGCGATCACTCTGGCCTACGGTCAGCGACGGATGACGAGAGATGTCGACGCAATTTTTGAGCCCAAAGAAGCGGTCTACGCCGCCGCGCGCGAGGTGGCCGGTTCACGGGGATTGCCGGATGACTGGCTCAACGACGCCGCCAAAGGTTTTGCCCCCGGACCCGATCCCAACCAAAGAGTTGTCTTTCGTACTCAGAACCTAGAGGTAGCGGTGGCTTCTCCCGAGTATTTGTTAGCTATGAAACTCCTTGCGTCTCGGGCAGACCAAGACGTCGACGATATTCGACTTCTCTACTCGTTGTTGGGATACACGACGGCCGAGGAAGGCATGGATTTGATCGAAAGGTACTACCCGCGCGGGCAGCTTCAACCGAGAATCCAATTCCTACTTGAGGAGATGTTCGGACCTAGCCACCAGTGAGAACAACCTTCCCTACAATATTCGGCAACGTCCCTTGGTCGTTCGCGCAAGCCGAAGGCGCGGGGGACACGTCCATTGAAGAATAGCGAGAGGGTCATCGGAAGTTCTGGAGCAACGAAGGAATCACGGTGGCAGATGCAGTGCCCGTCTTACTCATCTACTTCAAACGTGTGGAACGAACTGATTCGGGCTTGCCGGCGTAGGCACTAAGTCCAACCCCCGTTCTAAGTTCGAAACTTTGGACAAACGGTGTGCCACGTCCAGGTCTTTTGACCTGACAGAATCACGAGATGGAAAATGGCTTCGTGACTGGTAAACCTCGGACGTGGCTACGTCTTGATGGGTTGGTTCTCTTTGTCACGTCAATCATTCTGTTCGCACTGACGCACCAATACTGGTGGATTTACCCGCTGCTGTTTTTTGTGCCCGACATATTCATGATTGGCTACATTCGCGGGGCCAAGATTGGTGCCGTTTTCTACAACGCAGGTCACAGTTATTTCTTGCCGTCGCTACTAGTTCTTTACGGCTGGCGCCATCCCCTAGTTTTAGCCATTGGTCTCATTTGGCTCGGTCACGTCGGATTTGACCGAATGGTCGGCTACGGACTCAAGTACGACACGGATTTCAAGCACACTCATTTGGGCAGTCTCGTCAAAGAGAAGCGCGGTGCCTAAGCAGGCCATAAGTCGTCGTCTACGTGCTTCTCGCCCCAACAGGATTCCATGTTTCATTTTTTCGAAAGGGCGATGTTAGGTTCGACTCACTAATGTCGGTCTCTTCGGGCGGGCGCCACTAATGACCAGGAGGTCCGCAATGCCATCCATTACCCCTTTTCTCTGGTTCGACACAGATCTGGCCGCGCCGATCGCGTTCTACACGTCGATTTTCCCTGGATCTGAGAGTTCCATCCCGCTCGGCGAAGGTAACGATGGACCGATATTCACAGCGACCATCGAGCTGTGCGGTCAACAACTGTTCCTACTCAACGGAGGCCCGACGCACGCCGGCTTCACCGAGTCATTTTCTCTGTTCGTCAGTGTCGAGACACAAGACGAAATCAATGATCTTTGGGAACGGTTAAGCGCGGATGGTGGGGAGACAAGTCGGTGCGGTTGGCTGAAGGACCGTTACGGATTGTCGTGGCAAATCGTGCCGACCGAGCTCGGATCGTTGCTCGGTTCGAAGGACCGGACTCGTGCACAACAGGCCATCGACGCGATGATGACGATGGACAGGCTCGATATTGCCGCGCTCCAAGCTGCCTACGACCGATGAACTAAGGAAGCAGCATTGAATCTTGCGTGCGCCACCGATCGCCAATGCGATATTCGGTAGAGGTACGGTCCCAAAGTGATTAACCGCTTGTCTTCGACGTCTCGCGTATTCGCTGCCGGCGCATTGCTATCGCTCCTTTGCGTCTTTGGCATTGTGGTCAACCCACTACCGAGTGCGGCAGCGTCTCACGCTTGTAATTCTCTCTGTAACGGACGCCACTGTTACGAGCCAGACGAATTTTGTCGTCACTCCGACGCGGGGGTGAGAGGTATCGCAGGTGATGGCGCGAGAATCATTTGTCGCAATAACAACGGACTGCGCTGGGAACCCTATTAAAGCGGTCCGGATTCAATGATCCGATAAGGGATTCTCTCGCCACAGTCCCAGCACTAACTACGCTCCTCTGCAATCGAGTTACCTCCGTCAATCACGACGCACTGACCGGTAACGTAAGACGCCCCCGGAGACGCCAGCCAGCCAATTGCCGATGCCACTTCATCTGGTTGCGCACTTCGTCCAAGAGGCGTTCGACTCCCCTGTTCAAATTCGTGGGGTGTCTGCGAACCAGTTTGAATCCAACCAG
>DATCBX010000112.1:0-2381 GCA_036511635.1 Acidimicrobiales bacterium
AATTGCAATCGTCGCCGAAGTCGATTACCTCGACGACGTCATCAGATTGAGCGTCGACGACTCAGGCCCGGGGATCCCCGAAGATCAACGGGCCGCGGTCTTACAACGCTTCAGTCGACCAGGTGCGCGCGACCGTGACGGGTCCGGACTCGGCCTCGCGATCGTGAAGGCCGTCGCCGAGGGTCATGGAGGTTGGATCACTATCGCGACGTCAGACCTCGAGGGAGCGCGAGTGACTATCGTTCTGCCCAGAGCCCGGACACGGGCGACCGAGGACAGTTGAGCATGCGAATTCTGATCGTCGAAGACGACGCCGGCATTGTGTCATTCCTTGCCAAGGGACTCAAGTCCGAGGGCTACGCCACCGCCATCGCGCCCGACGGGGATAGGGCGATTCACTTACTGCGCGCGAGTAACGAGAGTTTCGACCTCGTCTTATTGGATCTCGGCCTACCCGGCACTTCGGGCGAGGAGGTGCTGCGGGTGCTTCGCCAACGAGACGCGTCGTTGCCGGTCATTGTCCTCACCTCGCGAGCAGAGATCGCTAATAAAGTGCGGGGCCTCGAATTGGGGGCCAACGACTACGTCACTAAGCCATTCTCTTTCGACGAGCTCCTGGCGCGAATTCGCGCGGCGCTGCGCAGTTCGTCCCAATCGGCTTCGACGGAGCTTGTCGTCGGCGATCTACGTCTGGATCTGCTGACCAAAATCGCCTGGCGGGCCGGTCGTCGCATCGACCTCGCGCCGCGCGAATGGGCGCTCTTGGAACTCTTCATGCGTCACCCGACCCACTTGCTCTCACGGGCTCGAATCCTGAACGAAGTGTGGGAGTACGGATTTGACCCGGGCAACAACGTCGTCGACGTGTACGTCAGCTACTTGCGGAAGAAGCTCAACATCGCCGGTCTCGATCCACTCATCCAGACCGTGCGCGGCGCGGGCTACCGCCTCAAAAGTATCTAGCTCGACTAGTTCATTTGAATCAGTCAAAAATAGTCAAACTTGCTACGTCGAACGTACGTAAGACTCTGTCGGAACACAGGTCCAATCCCCAATACTCTCCTTGTGAGCGTTATTTGGATTTCTGAGTTATCCGGAGCACCCAAGACGGTCATCCCTATAACCGAAAGATGAGGTACTAACCATGCGTTACCGTTCACCAATTACCATCATTGCGGCCGTGGGCATTGGCTTGCTGATTGCCGGTGGCGCGTACGCGTTCACGGCGTCGAATACGGTGCCAAACGCCACGGTCGGTGCCGGTACGGGTACCGTATCGGGCTACACGATCACCGCGATGCACTACTCGCTCGACGCGACGACACCGACGAACATCGATTCAGTCTCGTTCACGATTAGTCCAGTAGTTCCGAGCACAAGTTCGGGAAAGGTGGTCATTTCGGCCGCACTGAGCACCGGCGGACCCAATTCCTACACCTGCACGACCGACACCACTGGTGCCAGCGTCACGTGCGCCACCACGAGTCCTCAACTCACGGCCGCGCTCTTGACCGGCATCACTGTCGTAGCCGCGCAATAAGTAGCAGCGGGTCAACATTTGGACTTGGGCGGACGAGCTCTAGTTGGTCACTAATTCGACTTACGCTCGTCCGACTTAGTTTTATGGTCCTCACCGCGTTCAGGAGTACGTGATGCGCAGAAAATCTACGAAAATTATCGCCACGCTTATCGTGGCCGTGTTTTTTCTCGGCCTTTGGGTCTTCTTCGCGCCAACGCAATTAGGCGGTTCGTCCACCTACACCGTTACGTCGGGCGTCAGTATGCAGCCGCTGCTCCTTAAGGGCGATCTCGCACTCGTTCGCAGCGAATCGACATATCACGTTGGTGACATCGTCCTCTACAACAGTCCGATCCTGCACGAGCCAGTACTACATCGCATTTTCAAAATTCAAAATGGCAACTACTTCTTTAAAGGAGACAACAACAACTTCGTCGATCCCGGTTACGCGACGCGCGCCGAACTCGTTGGAAAACTTTGGTTCCATATCCCGAAGGTTGGTGGATTCATTAGCTGGTTCGGCAAGCCTCTGCACTCCGCCGTCCTGGCAGCCTTGGCTGCGATGGCGATGGTGTTGAGCTTGAGTCAGACAGGGTCTCGCACGCGACGTCGCCACCGATCCTCGCCTCGAAAAGGGAGCATGCCGCTTCCCGATTTTTCTTTTAACTCCGCTCCAACGTCCCCCAAAGTGTCTATTCCTCCGCGTCAACTAAGGGATACCACTTTCGATTCACCATTGAAAGGTGTTCGCATGTCGCACTTCAAACGTCAAGCTAGTTCCGCTAAAAGTTCTTCGCTAGCCACGAGCCAACGGCATCCTTCGTTTTTGGAAGGGCCCCTTAACACGCTCCTTCTAGTCGCG
>DATCBX010000113.1:0-26815 GCA_036511635.1 Acidimicrobiales bacterium
AGATTCGACGTCACGTCGAGCACTGACGCTGCCCTAGGCTGACGGTGCACAAAGGAGCATCGTGGCGACGCAGAGCGTTTTGACCCCTCAAGATCAGGACTTTCCACGTTGGTATCAAGACGTCGTGGCGAAGGCCGAAATGGCCGACAACGGCCCCGTGCGCGGCACGATGGTGATTCGGCCGTACGGCTACGCCATCTGGGAGCGCATTCAATCTGAAATTGACACGCGCATCAAGGCCGCGGGCGCGAAGAACGCGTACTTCCCCCTCTTCATTCCAGAGAGTTACCTCTCAAAAGAAGCCGAGCACGTCGAAGGCTTTAGCCCCGAACTCGCGGTCGTTACCTTCGCCGGAGGGGAGAAGCTTGCTGAGCCGATTGTTGTTCGCCCAACGTCGGAGACGGTGATCGGCGAGTTCATGGCCAAGTGGGTGCAGAGCTACCGCGACTTGCCGTTGCTGTTGAATCAGTGGGCGAACGTCGTGCGATGGGAACTGCGACCACGACTCTTTCTGCGCAGTTCAGAGTTCCTTTGGCAAGAGGGGCACACGGCGCACGCGAGCTACGACGACGCGTCGGCCTACGCCAACAAGATTCATGCCGAGGTCTATAACGACTTTCTCATCAACGTGCTCGCCACGCCGACGTACATCGGCATCAAACCGCCCAGTGAACGATTCGCCGGTGCAATTAACTCCATGACTTGTGAAGGCATGATGCGCGACGGCAAGGCCCTGCAGATGGCGACCAGTCACGAACTTGGTCAAAACTTCGCGAAGGCTTTCGATATCTACTTTCAAAGCGAAGAAGGTCAAGCCGAGCTCTGTTTCACGACCTCCTGGGGTGCCTCAACGCGCCTCGTGGGAGGGCTCATCATGGCCCACGGTGACGACAATGGACTCCTCGTGCCGCCTCGTTTGGCACCGGTGCAGGTTGTGGTGGTGGCCGTGCGCGACGAATCTGACGTGAACGCGGCGGCCGATCAGGTTGCAACATCGCTCGCTGAGGCCGGAGTGCGAGTGGAGCTCGATAGGGGCCGTGGAAGTTTTGGCCGTCGCGTGACGGACTGGGAGATCAAGGGCGTGCCGCTGCGTGTAGAAGTGGGACCGCGCGACTTGGCCCAAGGTCTCGTGACCCTGGTCCGTCGCGACACGGGTGAGAAGATGCCACGAGCCCTCGACGCGTTGGCGAACGAAGTGCCGGCTCTGCTGGAGACCATTCAGAGTGACCTCTTCGCGCGAGCGCTACGGCACCGAAATGACAACACCCACGACGTGACGAGCGTCGCGGCCGCGCTTGAGGTCACCAAAGACGGTTTTGCCCGTCTGGCGTGGGACCTTGTGGCGGGTGAGGGAGAGCGAGCGTTGAACGCCGAGGCCGTAACCGTTCGTTGCCTTCAGCGCAAAGATGGATCCATGCCGGCCAGTGACGAAGAGAGCGAACTTATCGCCCTCGTGGCAAAGTCGTACTAGAGGAACCCCAAAAAGAGATTTTTCTCAAGTGGCTTTAATTTTCTCCAGCCGCTCTTCAATTGATGAACGGCTCTTTGACTGCTATAATTGCTCTCTACAGTCCGCTTAGGACGATTGGACTCGTTTAAGCGCGGGCCTCGGGCCCGCGCTTTTTATTGTCTGAACGTCCTTGTTGACAACGAAAGGAGACGGCCATGGAATGGGACACCACATTACGCCCCATGCTGTCTCCCCTTGGTCTAGAGCTCTACGACGTGGAGTTTTCCCAGGGCACCCTCAACGTTGTTGTCAATAAGGCCGGTGGGGTAGACCTCGAGTCGCTCACCAAGGCCAATCGGACCATATCTGAGTGGCTGGACGCGAATGAACCCATCGCCAGTCGCTACACCCTGGATGTATCGAGTCCGGGCCTTGAACGACGTCTGCGGACCCCTCTGCACTTTAAGAGCGCGGTCGGCGAAGTGGTGACGCTGCGCGAGATTCGCGGCCAAGAACCAACTCGTCGTCTCGAAGGGACGCTCACCGCGGCCGACGAGAAGAGCGTCACGTTGGACGACAACGACCTTGGCGCCATCACGATCGCGTTTGACGCCATCGAACGAGCGCGCACCGTCTTCGCGTGGGGTGCTGTGAAGCCCGCGACGACCAAGGGTGCAAAAGCTTCAACGACGAGCAAGAAAGGCTAGACATGGCGAACTTCGAATTTCTTGAGGCCCTCGGTCAAATCGCGCGTGATCAGAACATTGACGAAGGGGAGTTGTTGATCGCCTTGGCGAACGCACTCCTCGCTGCTTACAAGCGTCGTCCCGACTCCGCCGAAGATGCGGAAGTTGAAATCAACCCCGAGACTGGTGAGATCAAGGTGTGGGGTCTCGAGCTCGACCTTGAGGGCAACGTCACGCGCGAGTGGGACGCAACGCCCGAGGACTTTGGTCGCATCGCCGCTCAAACGGCCAAGCAGGTCTTGATGCAGTTGATTCGCGATATCCAACGTCGTCAAATGTACGAAGAGTTCGCCAATCGCGAAGGCGACATCGTTTCAGGCACCGTCCAACAGAATGACAACCGCTACACGTTGCTCGACCTGGGTCGCGTGGAAGCGTTGCTGCCCCAAGCTGAACAGATCGCTTTCGAGCGCTACGAGCACGGCGCGCGCATCAAGGTCTACATCGTGGAGGTTCGAAAGACCAACAAGGGACCTCAGATCGTTGTCAGTCGGACCCACCCGGCACTCGTCGCGAAACTCTTCGAGATCGAAGTTCCCGAGATCGCGAACGGTATCGTCGAAATCAAGGCGTTGGCTCGCGAACCCGGTCACCGTTCGAAGATTGCGGTGGCGTCGAACGACCAGATGATCGATCCTGTGGGTGCCTGTGTTGGTGCGCGTGGATCTCGCGTTCGCAACATCACCAATGAACTGCGTTCAGAGCGTATCGACGTGGTGCCTTTCAGTGACGATCCCGTTGAGTTCATTCAGTCCGCTCTACAACCTGCTCGCGTCCGCGAAGTGCGTTTGAACGAAGAAGAGGGCATCGCCACGGTCATCGTGCACGACCAGCAGCTCTCTCTCGCGATTGGTAAGGAAGGCCAGAACGCCCGTCTGGCTGCTCGCCTCACTGGATGGCGCATCGACATCCGCTCTGAGAACGAGGGCAACGATGAAGTCGTCGAAGAAGTCTGGACTGATGGGGAGACCGTCGTCGATGAGGCCGTGGCAATCGTTGAAGGCGAAAACGGCGAGGCCGAAGCGGTCGTTGTTGAAGAAGAGATCATGACGCCCGACGTTGCCGTCGAAGAGGTCGTTGTTGTTGAAGCTGTCGCGGAGGACGAGGCATAGCGCCGGTTCGTACGTGTGTTGTCTGCCGGATTCGGCGTGACGACAGCGAGATGGTTCGTGCGGGAAGGAACCCTCAGGGGTCGTGGTATCTCGGACGAGGCGTTGGTCGTGGCGTGTGGTGGTGTGACCAGCCACGATGCGAAGAAGTACTGGGAGTTACTCACGTGGCTCGGGCACTTAGAAGCACAGTGCTCGAACGCGACGTGGAGGCCTTGAGAGGTCTTGCGACCAGGAAAAGGCTGTAGTTGTGAAAGAATAGGAAACTGTGCCCGCCGAGTGTGCGGGTGCGCGATGTAAGGGAACGTTTTGGCGCCAAAGAAAATACGAGTGCACGAGCTCTCAAAAGAGCTCGGTCTGACGAGTAAAGAGTTACTCGCACTCGCTCAAAAATTAGGTATCGGCGCTTCGAGTCCCTCGGCGTCGATTGAAGACGCACAGGCCGACCGCATTCGTCGTCGTGCCGACGCGGACGGACTACGTCGTGAGGCGCCCGCTGAGGCGCCCGCAGAAAAAGCTGTCAAAGCAACGAAAGCAACCAAGGCAACCAAGGCGGCCGCGCCCGTCGAAGAGTCGCCGCCCGCGCCCGTACGCGCGTCGCGCGTGACGAAGCCCGTCGCTCCCGCGTCCACCAGCGAGGCTGCCCCCACGCAACAAGACGCGCCTAGCGCGCCGACACCGGCGCCCGTCGTCGAAGCACCCGTCGCACCAGCGCCCAAGGTCGTTCGTTCGAGCGTGCCCGCGCCCAAGCCCGTGCCGACGCGTACTGTGTCGCCCGACGGGCCTACAACGATTCGTCCCACCCAACGAGGTGGCGCTGCTGAAGGTGGCGACGGGACTCGTCCGCCGCTCAGTGCAACCGGTCGTCCGATTCCTCCTCCTCCAGGACGTCCGCTCAGTGCAACCGGTCGTCCGATTCCTCCTCCTCCGGGTGTGCGACGCCCAATGCCCGGCGGCGCCGGACGCAGTGGCCCGCCGACCGGTGGACGTCCTATGAGTGCACGTCCAAGTACCGGCGCCCCTCGAACAGGTGGACCTTCTCGTCCCGGCGGTGGTGGCTTTAGTACGACACGCCCCGGTGCTCCTGCGGGTGGCGCGCCGGCCGGTGTTGGTCGCTCCGGCGCCCCGGCGCGAGGCGGCGGCGGTCCAAGAGGATCCCAACGCAAGACAACGCGTCGTCGTCGACGTAACGTCGAAGAGCTCGAGCCCACGCAGATGACCACGTGGCAGCCGAGCAGCGCGCCAGTTCCTGACGGCGAGATCATCATCGAGCGCGGTTCAACTGCTAAAGACGTTGGACCCAAACTCAATCGCAGCGCGGCGGACATCATTCGTTTCTTGTTCCTACAAGGCGAAATCGTGACGTCGTTGCAAAGCCTGTCCGACGACATGATTGAGCTCTACGCGGCAGAAGTTGGCGCCGACGTCCACCTCGTCGATCCGGGTGAGCAAAAAGAGGCGGAGTTGCTCGCGAAGTTCTTTGAAGACGACGACGATGACGAAGTCATTCCAGACGCTCCTCGTCCACCCGTCGTCACGGTGATGGGTCACGTCGACCACGGCAAGACAATGTTGCTCGACAAAATTCGTAAATCGAACGTCGTCGCGGGCGAAGCCGGTGGAATTACCCAACACATTGGTGCCTACCAAGTGTTGTGGCACAACAAATCCATCACTTTCCTCGACACACCTGGCCACGAAGCTTTCACCGCTATGCGTGCTCGAGGCGCGAAGGTTACTGACGTCATCATTTTGGTGGTCGCGGCGGACGACGGCGTCATGCCTCAGACCGTAGAAGCGATTAATCACGCGAAGGCCGCCGAAGTGCCAATCATTGTCGCGATTAACAAGATGGACAAGGCCGACGCCAATCCTGATCGCGTGCTGCAGCAACTTTCCGAGCACGGACTCGTGCCTGAAAAGTGGGGTGGCGACACGATCGTTGTCGAGATCTCGGCGCTCCAGGGCACCGGCATCGACAGTTTGCTCGAACAGGTCCTACTCGTCGCTGAAATCGGCGAACTCTCTGCTCCTCCCACGGGTCGAGCTGAAGGCACCGTCCTCGAAGCGAACCTTGAAATCGGACGCGGTCCGGTGGCGACGGTCATGATCCAAAAGGGACTTCTCAGCGTGGGCGACCCCGTCGTAGCCGGTCCTGCTTTTGGCAAGGTCAAGGCGTTAATTAATGACCAGGGCAAGTCAATCAAGACCGCTGGTCCTTCGACGCCCGTGCAGATTCTCGGCTTTAGTGAGCCGCCCTTTGCCGGTGACGAGATGCGCGTCGCGCGCGACCTTGGTCACGCTCGTTCTCTTGCGGAGGCCCGCGCGCAACGCACGCGCCTCGTAGGCCAAGCGCCTATCGCGTCGTCCAGTGGTGCTCGGCTCGAAGACCTCTTTGAGCAGATTCAGCGCGGCGAGACCGCAACACTCAACATCGTGTTGAAGGCCGACGTGCAAGGTTCGCTCGAAGCCTGCACCGAGTCGCTGCGCAAGTTAGAGCGCGACGACGTCAAGCTCGTCATCGTTCTGCGTGGCGTCGGTGGCATTACCGAGAACGACGTGCAGTTGGCCAAGGCCTCCTCCGCGACGATCATTGGCTTTAACGTCCGGCCCGATAAGCGCAGCCGTGAACTTGCCGAAAGTGAAGGCGTGCAGATTCGCACGTACGAAATCATCTACAAGTTGATTGAAGAGATTCAGTCCGCCATGCTCGGTCTGCTCACGCCAATCTTCGAGGAGATTGTTACAGGCGAGGCAGAGGTGCGCGAAGTGTTCCGCGTGCCGCGCATTGGCGCGATCGCCGGTTGCTTCGTTAGAGACGGCGTTATTACTCGCGGTTCGAAAGTTCGATTCTTGCGCGAAGGTGCGATTATCTGGAAGGGCTCGGTCACGTCGCTTCGCCGCTTCAAGGACGACGCGCGCGAGGTTGCCGCGGGCTTTGAGTGCGGCATTGGACTGTCGGACTACCAGGACCTCAAGCCAGGCGACATCATCGAGACATTCGAAGAGCGCGAGATTCCGCGCACGGCCTAACGCATGGCCCACTCCTCGAGTTCCAATCACCCCTACCCGCGCTCGGCGCGAGTAAATCAGATCCTGCGTGAAGTCATCTCCGATGAACTCGCGCGTATCTCGGACGTTGACGAACGACTCGGTCTGCTCACCGTGACCGGTGTAGACACGTCGTCGGACATGAGCTACGCAACGGTGTTCTTTGACTCACTCTCTGAGAGCGCCAAAGTCGCGCTCGAAGAGCGCAGAGCGCAGATTCAAAGTGCGGTAAACGTGCAGACGCGCCTCAAGCGAACGCCCAGGCTCTCCTTTTTGGCCGATCCAGCCGTAGCCAGTGGGTCGGCCGTCGAAGAGGTACTGCGACGTTCACACCATGACGACGAATAACGGCCTCCTCCTCATCGATAAGCCGAAAGGTCTTACGAGCCACGACGTGGTCGCGCACGTTCGAAAAGTAATGAACGAGCAACGAGTCGGCCACGCCGGCACCCTCGATCCCATGGCGACTGGCCTGTTGGTGCTCGCGGTGGGACCTTCGACGCGACTCCTGCGCTTTGCTCAGAGTGAAACGAAGCGCTACGAAGGCGTCGTCACGTTTGGGGTTCGCACCGACTCTCTCGACGCCGACGGGGAAGTACTCGAGCGCCGCGACGTGCCAGCACTCAGTGTCGACGCCGTCAATGTCGAAGCCGCCACGATGCTCGGCAGTCTCTCGCAGATTCCTCCGATGGTGTCGGCGATAAAGATCAATGGCAAGCGCCTGCACGCTCTCGCGCGTGAAGGCGTGGTCGTGGAACGCGAACCTCGTGATATCACGATTCACGCCTTTACGCTCGCGTCGACGAAGCGACCCGACGAGTGGACCTTTGACGTGACGTGTTCAGTGGGCACGTACGTGCGGGTCCTCTTAAGTGACCTCGCGGAGCGCCTGGGAACAATCGGTCATCTCAGCGCTCTTCGTCGACTCTCGAGCGGTTCACACGACGTGCAAAAGGCGCTGTCCTTCGACCAGTTCGACCAACGAGTCGCGGCAGGTGACGTTGTGTTACAACCACCGCGCGCGTTCACGACCCAACTCGAGGAGATCGTCGTTAGTGAAGACGAAGAGCGTCGTCTGCGAATGGGTCAACGCGTTGCGTTGGCCGAACCAGTCGGTGACGAGATCGCTGCGCTCAACGCCCACGGCGGCCTCGTCGCGGTACTTCATCGTCGCGGTGAGACGTGGCAGCCCGACGTTGTGCTCCCAATTCAAGAGCCAAATGAGCGCGGGTAGGTTTTTGGCATGATCATTGTCCGCGATCAAGACATGAGCGCCACGTCGCTCGAAGAGAGCGTCGTCGCGATTGGCGTCTTTGATGGACTGCACCGAGGACATCAAGAGGTCATTAGACGCCTCGTTTCACTAGCCAAGGACGAAGGAACGCTCGCGACGGTCGTGACCTTTGATCCATCGCCGGCAATGTTCTTCACCCCCACGAAGGCCCCGCGACTTATCGCGACGTTGGAACAACGTCTTGAGGGTCTTGATGCACTCGGCGTTGATCAGGTAGTGGTACTCACCTTTGACGCAGCCCTCGCGAATGAATCGGCGCGCGAATTTATTCAGCGCGTTCTCGTCGGTCAACTTCGCACCCGCGGCGTCGTGGTGGGCGAAGACTTTCACTTTGGTCACCAGCGAAAAGGAAACGTTGCGTTGCTCGAGGAGGTCGGAGCCGAGTCGGGATTCAGCGTTCATCCAGCGCCGCTCTTTGGTGACGCGGAGCGCTGGAGTTCGACGCTGGTACGTAAAGCACTAGGGGACGGTGCCCTCGACGTGGCACGAGCGATTCTCGGTCACCCCTTCACGCTTCGAGGAGTGGTCGTCCACGGTGACGAGCGGGGCGCCACGTTAGGTTTTCGCACCGCCAATCTCGTGTTGCCAATTGTCCAACAACTGCCCGCGGAGGGCGTCTACGCCGGGGCGACGTCAATTGAAGGAACATGGTGGCCCGCGGCGATCTCGGTCGGCACACGACCCCAGTTCTATGAGAATGGCGACCTGCTCGTTGAGGTGCACGTGCTTGGCTTCGAGGGGAACCTCTACGATGCGCGCCTCGACGTTGTCTTTTTGGCCCGCTTACGCGACCAGACGACCTTCGACGACCCAGCGGCGCTGGGCGAGCAGATTGGCCGTGACGTCGCCGAAACCCTGCAAATCTTTGAAAATCTATCGCCCGAAGAGTTCGAACTGCTAGGATAGACACTCGGTCAGCGACGCTGATCGTGTGGGTCGTCTCGTTGGCGACTCGCAACGGGACCCCCGACTCAATAAGGCAAACAAGTAATGACTGAGAAGCAAGAGATTATTAAGGATTTTCAGGCGCACGTCTCGGACACCGGTTCGTCCGAAGTCCAAGTAGCGCTTCTGACAGCTCGAATCTCGCACCTCACCGAGCACCTCAAGGTTCACAAGGGCGATCATCACACGCGCCGTGGACTTATGAAGCTCATCGGTCAGCGCCGTCGTTTGCTTGACTACGTGCAAAAAGGCAACGTAGAGCGCTATCGCGCTTTGATTGGTCGTCTCGGCATTCGTCGCTAGCCGAACACCCACGTCGACGCCGTCGACGTGTTCAACATATCCGAGGCCTCGAAGGCCAGTGGAGGACAGTCGCCCAGAGCGAAGGTTGCTCACTGGGATTCGGGCGGAGTGTTGATTAACACAAGGAGCCAATCCATGACTGACGCAATTCGCGTAAGCAGTCCAATCACGGGTACCGACAAAACGATGAGTTTTGAAGCCGGTCACCTCGCCCAACTAGCCGACGGTGCCGTTCTGGCACGCATCGGCGACACCATGTTGCTCGCCACGGTTACCGCGGCGCGAAGCGCACGAGAGGGAATGGACTTTTTCCCCCTCACGATCGACATTGAAGAGCGCGCCTACGCGGCCGGAAAGATTCCTGGGGCGTTCTTTCGCCGCGAGGGCAAGCTTTCGGACCAGGCGATCCTCATCTGTCGTTTGATCGACCGTCCATTGCGACCTTCGTTTCCGAAGGGTTTTCGCAACGAGGTCCAAGTAGTCGGCACAATCTTCAGCGCCGACCAGGAGAACCCGCACGACATTCTGGCTATTAACGCCGCGTCGGCCGCGATCATGATCTCCGGCATTCCCTTCGACGGCCCTATTGGTGCCGTTCGTATGGCCTTCACCACTGACGGTGAATGGGTGCCTCACCCCACGTACGCCGAAGGCGACGCCGCGACGTTCGAACTCGTGGTGGCCGGACGCGCGCTGAGTGACTCAGTTGACGCCGACGTCGCGATCATGATGGTCGAAGCTGGCGGTACCGAAGGATCCTTCGAGAAGTACGCCGACGGCGCCCCTAAGGTCAGCGAAGACGTACTCGCCGCGGGCCTCGAAGCGTCGAAGCTCTGGATTCGCGAAGCGATTAACTTGCAACGCGAGCTCGTGAAGGACTTCATTGCGGACCGTGGACCGTTGCCGGTCTTTCCCTATGAGACGTTCGCCGACTACCAAGAGGACGTCTTCGAACGCGTCGTCAGCGTCGGAGGAACGGCGCTCGCCGAAGCCAACAAGATCACCACGAAGGCTGCGCGCAACGACGCGTTGGCCGCCGCCACCAAGACCATCACCGACGAACTGTCGGTTGAGTTTGAAGGTCGCGGCAGTGAGATCAAGGCCGCTGTTCGTTCACTGACGAAGAAGCTCGTTCGTCGCCGCATTGTCGAAGACGGCGTTCGCATCGACGGACGAGGCATTGCCGACATTCGTCCCCTTTCGGCCGAGATCGACCTCTTTCCCATGACGCACGGATCGGCGCTCTTCCAGCGCGGTGAGACCCAAGTGGTGAACGTGACGACGTTAGGCATGCCTCGCATGCGTCAGCAGATCGACTCCATCACGCCCGATGAGTTCCGTCGCTACATGCACCACTACAACTTCCCGCCCTATTCAACGGGTGAGACTGGTCGCGTAGGCGCTCCTAAGCGTCGCGAAGTCGGTCACGGAATGTTGGCCGAGCGCGCCCTCGTGCCGGTGTTGCCGAGTGAAGAAGAGTTTGCTTACACGCTTCGTGTTGTCTCTGACGTAATGCAGTCCAATGGTTCGACCTCAATGGGTTCAGTCTGTGGATCGACGCTGTCGCTCATGGCGGCTGGCGTTCCGATCAAGGCGCCCGTTGCCGGAATCGCAATGGGACTTGTCTATGACGAGGGAACCTACGTGACCCTGACCGACATCTTGGGTGCGGAAGACGCCTTTGGCGACATGGACTTTAAGGTTGCCGGAACCTCAGACGCCGTCACCGCCCTGCAGCTCGACACGAAGATCGACGGCCTCCCAGCTGACGTGCTCGCGAAAGCGTTGCACCAAGCCAAGGACGCTCGTCTCGCGATTCTGAAGGTCCTGACCGACACGATTGCCGAGCCGCGCAGCCACGTGGCTGACGTCGCGCCCAAGATCGTCACGCTCGAGATTCCGATTGACAAGATCGGCGAAGTCATTGGACCTAAGGGCAAAGTCATCAACATGCTCCAGCAAGAGACGGGCGCGGACATCGCGGTCGACGACGATGGTGTGGTTGGAACGGTCACGATTGGTGCGAAGGATGGAAGGGCCGTTGAAGAGGCTCGACGTCGTATCTCACTCATCTTGGACCCGCCGTCGGCTGACGTAGGCGCTGTCTACCAAGGCCGCGTCGTGTCCATTGCCAAGTTTGGCGCGTTCATCAACATCCTTCCCGGACGTGATGGACTCCTGCACATCTCGAAGTTGGCACCACTCAATGGCGGAAAGCGCATTGGTCAAGTTGAAGACGTACTAGAACTTGGTCAAGCTCTTGAAGTCAAGGTTGACGACATTGATCCACAGGGCAAGGTCTCGCTCTCTCTCGTTGGGGATTTTCCTGACGTCGTCGACGAGGCACCTCGTAGTCGCGAGCGCCGTCCAGAGCGTGACAGTCGACCCGAGCGTGAGAGCCGCCCCGAGCGTGAAAGCCGCCCCGAGCGCGCGAGTACGCCGAGCGCAAAGTCATCGTCCTTCGAAGCCTCTTTTGAGGCTGAGTTGGCCGGAGAAATTGGCGATCTGGGCCCCGGTGGCCCGACGTTCAGTGATGGTGACGGCGGCGGACGCCGTACCCCTCGACCACGTCGACGTTAAGTAACGTGTGGCCGCGGTGGACAGTCTTGGACTGTTCACCGCGGCCTCTTACTTTTTCGTAGCGTGGAGAAAATGAGTAATCCCGCCCCGACCTTCACGCCCTGGTGGCGGCCGCTCACTCGGAGCGACCGCTGGGCGTTGCTGTGGCTTCTACTTATTCCGACCGCGCTGTTTGTTGTCCCGGCACTGCTCGGTCGACCGGCCATCGACGCCGACAATCTGATTCAAAACTTTCCTCTTCGTGTTCTCGCCGGCAAGCAGATCGCCTCGGGCCACTTGCCGCTGCTCGATCCACTCACCAACGCGGGCACGCCGCTCCTTGGGGGAATGAACGCCGGTGCTCTCTATCCGCTCACGGTGATCTTCGCGTTCATTCCCGCAATCGCCGCGTGGGTCTTCAACATGATCGTGGTGTATCTCACCGCGGCGGTTGGTGTGTTTGCGTTGTTGCGCTGGCACGGACTTCGCACCGTGCCCTCATTTGCCGCGGCGATTTCCTACGCTTACTCCGGCGCCATGATCGGTCAAATGGTCCACTTGGGTGTGATCCAGGGTTTTTCGTTTATTCCCTGGGCGGCGCTCGTCATGCTGGCGCTGTCGAGGCGACTAAGCGTCGTGCCGACCGACGCGCCGTGGCGACACTTTGCCCGCGTGTCGGTGCCTTGGATTGCTGGTGTCGCGATTCTGTGGGGGCTGGTGTTTCTCACCGGCGAACCTCGAGGTATTGCCGAACTTGAGTTGCTGACCATCATCATCGTGCCGTGTGTGTTGCTCATGCGATCCTCGTACTGGTTGACGACGTGGCGCGTGCGCCTCGTCTACCTGAGCACGTTGGTGATTGGTTTCGTCTGGGGGATTGGTCTCGGACTCGTGCAACTCTTGCCGGGCTGGTCATTTATAAGTTTCTCGCAACGATCCCAAGTGGACTACCGCTTCTTCGGCGCGGGCTCTCTTCCCGTTCACTGGGCGACGCTCCTTCTAAACCCCGATCTCGTCGGCGGCAACGGCGCTTTTGGTCAACAGGGATTCTTCGCTAACTACAACCTCGCTGAAGTCACCGGGTACGCCGGCGTCCTCGCGCTGATGGCGGGGGCGGCGTTTGTGTCGCGCTTGCATTGGCGCGGGTGGAAGGGCGCGGATCGCGACTTCATGATCTACGCAGCGATTGGCGTCGTTGGACTCTTCGCGGCGTGGGGCTACTTCACGCCGCTCGGCCACCTTTTTCGGGCAATTCCACTCTTTGGCTCAACGCGCCTTCAGAGTCGCAACATCATTTTGGTGGATTTCGCGTTCTCGATCATGCTCGGTTGGTGGCTTGAACATCTGATCGTCACGAAGGAACTTCGCGCAAAGATCTCCAGGCGGTCAACCTGGATTTCCGTGGCGCCCGCGCTCGTCATCGCTGCGTTGTGCGTCGCGTTGATTGGTTGGGGACCGTTCGTTCTTCAACACATTGGCGTACCAGCTGGCAAAGAGCACTTCGCCACCACGACCAAGCTCCTCGACGAGATCCACCTCGTTGTCGCACTGGTTGGCGTACTCGCGATTCGGGTGTGGCGTCATGCGCGTCGACTGCTTTCGATACTTATGACCGTGCTCGTGGTCGATCTTTTAGTCTTTTCAGCCTTCACCGCGACGGGGTTGATTGGGGGATCGGGACCGCGCGAGCCTTCACGGGCGAGCGCCGTTGCGCTCTTTGGCACGAAGGGTCGTTTCGCACTCGTTGACCAGGGCGGCGTCCACACTGGTGTGTACCGATCTCTTGGAGAACCCAACCTGAACGTCTTTACTAGTCTCGCCAGCGTGCAGGGCTACGGGGCACTGATTTCAACGATCTACGACAACGCAACCGGCACGCACCCCCAGACCATGTTGAACCCGTGCGCGTTGGCCAAGGGAACGTTCAGCCAACTTCGCCTCAGTGCAGTCGCCATTTCGGGTTCAGAGTTAGCGACGAGTACGAGTCTCGCGACCTCGGTGCCAACGTCGTGTGTCACACCAAGAACGCCGCTCGTTACGCATCGATATTTCGGACAGATTCTTAACGTCCACACGGTGACGCTGACGAGCACAGCGGATGCTTCGCTGTCGCTTCGACCAATCGCGCTGCAGCTCTTGAGCGCGCAGGGCAAGCCGCTCGGCGTCCCCGTCGTTGAACAACCATCGAAGAAGGCCGCCTTCACCTTTACGGGGAATCGCGTCGCGGCGGGCTTCGTCGTGAGTTCAACGTCCCCCCTGCACATCGGTGACACGGTCGTGTCGCAGTTTGGCACTGGACCGAGTTATCGACTCGACACCAACTTCCAGATGGCCATCGACTCGTCGACGTGGAAACTCACGTCGACTGAGGATAAGTTTTCGGTCTTTAAGGCGACAACACTTCGGCCTAAGGCGTACCTCGCGGCGCCTAACTCGAAGAGCACCGTGACAAATATCCGCAGCGCCTCCTGGGGTGACACGTGGGTCAGCGTCGCACTGAACACGTCGAGCGTGCTCGATCGCAGTGATGAGTATTTGCCGGGTTGGCGCGCAACGGCCGTCAACGCCGCAACCGGGCAACGTGTGAATCTCGTCGTTCATCGGGCAGGGTTAATTCAAAGTGTTCGCGTGCCAAAGGGCAAGTGGACGATTCATTTCCACTATCACGCGCCGTACATAGAAGCCAGCGTCGCCACGTCGGCAGTCTCATGGGTTCTCATGATCGGCGTCGCGGTGATCTTCATCGTTACAAGGCGACGTCGAGGCAACGATAAGGTTCTGGCGTGAAGTCACTGGTCATCGTCGGTGGAGCGGGTCGCATGGGCCAAGCTCTTGGAGCAGGACTCGGTGCGCTTGCGCAGTTTTCGATTGTGGCTCTGGTGGACGAACACGAGCCGAGCGACCTCTTTGGAGGCTCCTACGCAACGTCTCTCGACGGACTTGACACTACGAACGTTGACGTCGTGATTGACTTTTCCTCTCCTGAAGGGGTGGCGCGTTCGGCTATCTGGTGTGCGGAGCACGGCGTTGCGCTGGTGGTCGGCACCACGGGACTTTCCCAGGAGCAGCGCGACCTGGTCGAGAAGGCCTCCTTGAAGGTTGGCGTCGTGATGGCGTCGAACTTCTCCGTAGGCGCAGTGCTCTCAGAGCGCTTCGCGGCGCAGGCGGCGCCGTACTTTGAGCGCGTGGAAATAATCGAACTTCATCACGATAAAAAAGTCGACGCGCCCTCGGGAACGTCAATCAACACTGCGAAAGAAATTGCCGAAGCTCGATCGAAGGCCGGCATCGCGCCGCTGAGCGATCCAACGACGCGCCATACTTTCGAAGGGGCTCGCGGAGCGGACGCTGTCGACGGCGTACGGATTCACTCGGTGCGACTCCCGGGCCTCGTTGCGCACCAAGAGATTCTCTTTGGCTCACCGGGCGAAGGTCTGACGATTCGTCACGACTCGTTCGATCGGCAAAGTTTCGTCCACGGCGTGGCACTCGCGGCGAGCGCTATAGACGCGACGCCACGGTACCTCGATGGCATCGCGACACTGATTCCCTAACGGACACACGTATCGCAAGGTCGTCGATGGAGTGGGCTGGTAACTTCGTTGTATGAGTGGCCCCCGTTTTGGACAAGTGTTGACGGCGATGGTGACGCCCTTTGGCCCTGACGGGTCAGTTGACTACGACGTTGCGTCGGCGTTGGCGAAGTTCCTCGTGGCTGAAGGCAACGACGGCCTCGTCGTTGCTGGTTCCACCGGCGAGGGATCGTCACTTAGTGATGAGGAGAAGCTCAATCTCTTCGCCTGTGTCGCCGAAGCGGTCACGGTCCCCGTGCTCGCTGGCACTACGTTCGCAAATACTCAACAGTCAGTTGCTCTGACCTCACAAGTGAAGGCCACCGGCGTGAGTGGCGTACTCGCGACGACGCCCGCGTACGCCCGTCCTAATCAGTCTGGCATCGCCGCGCACTTTGCCGCGATCGCTGAGAGCACGCCACTCGACATCATGCTCTACGACATTCCCGTGAGAACGGGTCGCAAGATCAACGCCGCTACGACGATTGATCTTGTTAAGAACCATAAGAACGTCATTGCTCTAAAGGACGCCTCGGGAGATCTGGTGTCGGCGGCGCACACCAAAGCCGTGCTCGGCGACAAACTGGATCTCTACAGTGGCGACGACAGTCTGCTGTTGGCCTTTCTCGCAATTGGCGCAGTCGGCGTCGTGTCGGTCGCCGCGCACTGGGCCGCTCCGGAGATTGTGGGCATCGTTCGCGCGTTTGAGAAAGGGAAGTTTGACAAGGCGCAGCGACTGTACGAACGGGTAGCGCCAAGTTTCAGCTTCGAAGGTACCGAGAGCTATCCCAATCCCATGCCATCGAAGGCCGCGATGCGCGTTCTCGGTTTTAACGTGGGCGACTGTCGTTTGCCACACGCCCCGAGTGACCTCGATCTGGACCGCAGCGCGGCCGAGATCGTGACGTCACTGAAGAACTCTCGTGGCTGATACCCTTCGCGTCACCTTCCTCGGCGGACTTGGCGAGATTGGACGAAACTGTCTTGCCATTGAACAAGACGGACGCATCGTCGTTGTCGACGCGGGACTGATGTTTCCCGAGCCCACCATGTACGGCGTTGACCTTATTCTTCCCGACTTTCGTTGGTTGATTGAGCGTCGAGACCGTGTCGACGCGATTGTCCTCACCCACGGCCACGAGGACCACACCGGTGCGCTTCGCTACCTCGTTAAAGACGTCAACGTTCCCATCTACGGATCCCCCTTAACGGTGGGCTTTGCTCGCCACCGCCTGACCGAAGCCAAGGTCGCGAAAGATCTCACGTTCATTGAGGTCGCCGATGGCGAACGCCGCCGTATTGGCCCTTTTGAAGTCGAGTTCATTCCTGTGACCCACTCGGTGCCGAGCGCGCACGCGTTGGCCTTTCACACCAAGGTCGGCATTGTCGTGCACTCAGGGGACTTCAAGCTCGATCTCACGCCAATCGACGGACGTCGCACGGACATCAACCGACTTGCGGCGTTGGGTGACGAAGGGGTGGCCTTGCTACTCGCGGACTCCACGAACGCCGAAGAGCCCGGATTTACGCCTTCAGAGCGAAGTGTTGGCGTGGCGCTGCGCCGACTCTTTCTTGAACGACCTAATCGGCGCATGGTGGTGGCCTGTTTTGCTAGCCACATTCACCGAATTCAACAGATTGCGGACGTCGCGCACGAAACTCATCGAAAGATTGCTTTCATGGGTCGTTCCATGGAGTCCAACGTGAAGTTGGCGCGCAAGCTCAATTTGTTACGCGTGGACCCCGCGGACATCATCGACGTCGAAAACATCGGGCGCTTTAGTCCGGGTGAGGTGTGCGTCATCTGCACGGGTAGTCAAGGCGAACCCTTGGCCGTGCTCTCGAAGCTCTCGCGCGGCGACGCTCGAAACTTTAAGGTCGGCGCCGACGACACCGTAATTTTGAGCTCGCACCCGATTCCTGGGAACGAGTGGTCAGTTGGGCGAGTGATTGACGATTTGCATCGCGAAGCGACCGAAGTTATCCACTCGGGTCAAGAGGCCGTGCACGCGTCGGGTCACGCGCGCCAAGGAGAGCTTCGCACCTATCAGCAGCTCATTCGCCCAAGAAACTTCGTGCCGGTGCACGGTGAGTATCGCCACATGGTGCATCACGCCGAACTTGCCGTCTCTATGGGTTTAAGCCAAAAGCACGTGTTGATTTGTGAAGACGGTGATCAAATAGAGGTCAGCGACAAAGGGATTCGTCGTGCCGGCAAAGTTCCGGCCGGATTTCACTACATCGACGGCAGTGCGGGCGACCTTGACGAGCGCCCTCTTGAAGAGCGGCGCATGTTGGCGGAATACGGCGTCCTCTTGATTTCGGCGGGTGTCGATCGCGCGAGCGCCACGATTGCCCAGGCCGTGACCATCAGTGCAAGGGGTTGGTTCGAGGGCTCGAGTGACACTGAAGTGCTGCTTAATCTCACCAGCGCAGTGCGCAACGCTCTCCAAGAAGCGCTGAAAGATGGCAATCTCGACGCGGAGTCGCTGTCCAAGGTGGTTCAACGTGCCGCGGGACGACTACTTGGTCAGCGCTACCGGCGCCAACCCGTCATCTTGCCGGCCATCGTCGTTCTTTAGTCGTCCGCCTTCTCTGGTTCGCCGTGATCGGCGTTGCTTCGCCCGCTTCGCCAAAATGCTTTATGGCTGATCTGTTCAGGGGCGAGGCCTCGATCAAGGAGCGCTTTTTCTATCACGCGCATGACGTGAAACTCGCCAAAGAGATAGGCGTGACCGAGGTCGGGGGGTAGAGCAAAAGCGGCGAGACCGCTCAGCAGTCCCGATGGATCGCCGGTGTCGCGTTCTTGGCGGTCAACAAAGATGCCCGTGACGCCGAGACCTTCGTCGAACGTGGCACTGAGCGCGTCGTCGGCTTCGTCGATCTCAACGATGAAGATGGCGCGCCCGGGAACTTCAATACTCTGTGCCATTCGGTAGAAGGCAGCGAATCCACTGGCGTCACCGACAAAAAGATGCCAGTCGGCCCTGGGGTCGAGTTGAATCTTGCCGCGAGGACCAATGACGTCGACAACGTCACCGGGGGTGGCGTTCCTCGCCCACGTGCTGCCCGGCCCCACGTGGTCGACAGTGAGTAACAAAGTGAACGTGTCGCTCGCCTCATCGACTGCGCGCACGCTGAAGCGACGGCGAACGGCGCGGCCCTTCGCGTCGTCAACTTGGACCATGACGTCGTTGCCGGGCACGCCCGCCAGTGTCGTTGCGTTGCCACGCAACACAACCTCGAATACGGACGTGCTGAGTTGGGTAGTGCTCACTACCTCACAGAGACTCGCCACCGCGCCCAAGCGCGCGGCGAGTTGTTGGGAAGAGTCGCTCGGTTCATTTGCCACCCTGACAGCCTAGGGGTGAGCGTTGCGTGTTCTTGGAGTTGCTGATGAGGTGGCTACGGTGACGTGCCTTCAAGGAGCGACACGGTGTGGGCGTCGATCGAGGCCTCAATGTCGTCGAGCTCGGCCATGGTGGTGGGGTCCGGTCGGCGCAGGGGATGGGACTCGGATGTGGCTTGAGCTAAGGAGCTGCGAGCGTTTGCGACCGCTCGAAGGGCGCTACGGCGCAGCAGATGGCGGCGAATGGCGTCATCGCGCGAAGCCTCACGACCGTAGCGCTCTGATGCCCTGCGTGCCTTCTCCAACTGTTGTGCCGGTCGTAGCGAAGGCGCCGTTGACCAGAGAAAGAGATCGAGGAGGAGGACAATCGCCGCGCCCAGTGCCGTGTCGATGATTCTCGGCAAAAGAAGGTACTTGTCAGTGCCGAGGAGACTTAGGAAGACAAAGACGATCGGGGTAAAGGTCACCACAGCCAGCAAGTGACTGCGCTTCACGGCCCAGGGTACGGCGCTCGCCATGACACACGACAGCACGATGAGTACGACAATGGAGTTGCCCATCCACACGACGAACGCGGCGATGCTTACGCCAATGATCGTCCCAGCCGTGCGCGCTAACGCGCGGGTCATGACCGGACCGAGGTCGGGTCGAAGAATGAAGGCGACACTTAGTGGAAGCCAGAACCCGTGAGGACCGTCAATCGTCTGGGCGATAACGGTGCCAACGGCGATGGCCAATCCCAAGATCAACGCAAATCGAACACGTTCATCAATCGGTAGTCGCGCGCGCGTAGACGCGCGCGACGAACCTCGCGGCGTGGAAGCTCGTAGCTGTGAAGGATCAGTCAGGGCAAATACGGCCGTTATGTTTGTACCGAGGCCCGCGATGGTGCCAAAGCGAGCCGGAAGTCCCACGAGTAGCGACGACGCCTCGATGCCAGACGAGACGCGCAGCGTGTTCGCTACCTCGCGAAGTGCCGCGGGCACTGAAGGATCGACGTTGAGATCCTTGCCTTCGACGTAGGAGATGACTTCGCCGGTTCTCAGTGCAACGATGAGACTCTGGTGAAGTGCAACTTCCTCGGCGTTGCCGGGGTGGCGTCGGCTATCGCCCACGACGTCTTGGGCAGCGTCGAGGCTCACGACAGCTTTCGCGCGAAGTTCGTAAAAGCGCGGTGAACCCACTGCTTCGACGAGTTGCGCTAAGGAATCAAAGGCGTGCGCGAGAAAAATCTGTTGATTTGATAAATGACGTCGATAGTCCATTAACGCCGCAACGAAGTACACCCACAGCGCGCCCAGAAGAAGTGCCAAGCACGACTGCCAGACCTTTCCACTGAACTGCAGACCGGCGCCCACGATCGTTCCGATGAGCAGGTAGGCGCCGGGTGTGGCCCAGTTCGAAGCTTCGATGAATCCCGCGATGAGCGCACTAACGCCAAAGAGTGTCGTGAGGGCCCACTCAGAACTGCTGTAGCCGACCGTCGTCGCGCCCACGGTTGCGCCCACACCAGCCGCCGCCGCGACCCAAAGAAGCCGAGGACCTCGAACGCTCCATTCGTCCAAGCCGTCTTGACTAATGGCCCACAGCGCGCCGATGCTAAAGACAATGGCGTAGACCCGCTGGTTGATAATGAGTCCAACGATGAGCGGTGCGCTCAAGCAAAACGCTGCGCGGAGCGAAAGTCGAATTTGTGGCGCTGCGTCGGCGAAACGGGGACTCACCGCGACCGACACGGCATTCGCGAATGGGGCGTTTCTAGGGTGTCGCAACGCCCGAGTGACGCAGTGGGCCCGTGCTCAGGTTTCGAAGCATCGCCGCGCGCGGACACCACGTCATCCTAAGTCGCGTCGCACAGCCAGAGCGCGTTGAGAGCGTGAATCGTTGGAATGGCCCGTAACAAGAACGAGTGGTTAGTAAGTTAGATGGTTGTGGCACAAGCACGACATCAGAAAAAGCCGGTAAAAAAGACGGCCAAACGCACTACGGGTAAGAGTGCGCCTTCTGAGGGTTCGAACATCTGGCAGCGCCACCAACGCGACCTCTGGATCGTGGCGCTCATCGTCGTGGGACTCTTCGTCGCCCTCGCCGAGTTCGGAGCGCTCGGACCGGTTGGTCGGGCCATCTCGAAGGCGCTTTCGGACGTTCTTGGACTTGGTCGCTTCGCGTTAGCGATAATTCTCCTCGGGCTTGGCGTGGCGCTGGTGTGGGGGAAGATTGAGTTCGAAAGGGCTCGCGTCGGTTGGGGCGTCGTACTTGGCCTCGTCTCCGTTAGTGGCGTCGCCGACTTACTTCGAGGTCGACCCGGCGCGCACGCCACTTCCAAAGCCTTAGGCCACGCGGGTGGATGGCTGGGCGTCACTGCGGGTGGCGGACTCGCGAAGGGAGTCGGCGTCGCGGGCGCGCTCGTCATTCTGCTCGCGGTTTTTGTTATCGCCACAATGGTCACTACGGGAATCGGTCTTCGAGCCCTTCTTGTCGGCACGGGTGCTTTGTTGCGCGCGATTGCTCGACTGCTCTCGCGCTGGTGGACGAGTCGGCCGCAACGTGATGAACGCTACGAAAAAGATGAAGACGGTACTCAAGGGACACTCGACGAAGCGTCGAATGATCCTGCACTCGTCGCCTATGACGAGTACGTAGACGAGGAGTACGTCGACGACGACTTCGACTACGTTGAAGAATTGCCTGAGGAAGTTGAAGCGGTACCGGTTGCGCGCCGAGCAGAGCCCCGCGTCACGGTGCACGGTGCGTGGGAACTGCCACCACTGTCGTTACTCCAGCGCACGAAGGATCAAAAACTCGATCGCTCACAAACCGACGCGGCCGGGGAGGAACTCGTTGACGCACTCGCCGCTCACGGCGTCGAAACCACGCTCGTTGGCTACACCGTTGGTCCGACGGTGACCCGCTTTGAGCTCGAACTTGGTCCGGGCGTCAAGGTTTCGCGAGTGACGTCGCTCAACAAGGACATCGCCTACGCCATGGCGTCGCCGGACGTTCGAATTCTGGCGCCGATTCCTGGTCGCTCCGCCATTGGCGTTGAAGTACCGAACCGCCAACGTTCGCTCGTTGCTCTGGGTGATCTTTTGGCTTCGGAGGAGTCCATTGCCGCGACGCATCCCCTCGACGTGCCGATTGGCCGCGACATTTCGGGTAAGACCGTCGTCGTCAACCTGGGTGAGATGCCGCACGTCCTTATTTCGGGCGCGACGGGCGCCGGCAAGAGTTCCGCGATGAATTCGCTGATAACCGCGCTCGTTATGCGCGCCACTCCCGATGATCTTCGCCTCTTGTTGATTGACCCCAAACGAGTCGAGATGGGTCAGTACAACGACCTGCCTCACTTGCTCTCCCCAGTCGTGGTCGATCCCAAGAAAGCTGCTGGAGCACTCAATTGGGCCGTCAAGGAGATGGAACGACGCTACGACCTTCTCGCCGAAAGCGGCGCGCGTGACATTACGAGCTACCAGCAAATGATCCTCAAAGGCGAACTGAATCCTGGACCAACGACCAAAGAGCAAGTCGCCGACGCTGTTGAGCGCGCGACGGGTCTTCCTTCTGACGCCGAGCCGGCACCGGGTCCTGAAGAACTTCCCTACATCGTCATTGTGGTCGATGAGTTGAACGACCTCATGATGGTGGCCGCACGAGACGTCGAAGAGTCAGTGGTACGCATTGCGCAGATGGCGCGCGCGGTAGGCATTCACTTGGTACTGGCCACGCAGCGACCGAGTGTCGACGTTATTACTGGTGTCATTAAGGCGAACATCCCCAGTCGCATGGCCTTTGCGGTGTCGTCACTAGCTGACAGTCGCGTCATCTTGGACCAAGCCGGGGCTGAACGCTTGATTGGTAAGGGTGACATGTTGCTCGTCACCGCGTCGAGCAACATCGCGCGGCGCCTTCAGTCACCTTGGGTCTCAGAAGATGAAGTTCGTCGAGTGGTGGAGGCGTGGCGCGCCCAGGGCGGACGCACCGAGACCGTCGTCGCCCTCGACGTGCCCTTCAACCGTGGTGGCTCGTCGATGGGTGGTGGATCAAGTGACGACGATGACGAGATACTGCGCCAAGCGCGCGAGCTCATCATTCGAACGCAATCCGGTTCAACGTCGATGCTCCAGCGAAAGCTACGTGTCGGTTTTGCCCGAGCCGGACGCATCATGGACCAGTTAGAAGAGGAAGGCGTCGTCGCTCCTGGCGACGGCTCCAAGGCTCGCAAGGTCCTCGTCTCGCCCGACGAGTACGACCAACAGACGTCGCTGTAGTCACGTGTCGCGCCCATTTTCATCACGTCGTCAGGCTCTTCGGGGCCTCGTTACCCGTTTCGTTGGCATGTCCTTGGGTCTGATCGTCGCGGGGGCGCTGATTATCGGAATGCAGTTGCCGCTGTTGCACCCACTGTCCAGCACCAAGGTGAGTCTCGTGCGACTAACGGCCTCGAACGTTTCGCCGCCACTGGCGTGGCCGAGCGTTGGCACTGCGGCGCTTGACATTCCTTCGCTGGGTGTTCTCCAAGGTCACAACGACGCCGTGGTGCCTATCGCTAGTTTGACGAAAATGATGACGACCTACGTCGCTCTAAAGGAGATGCCTCTGGGCATTGGCGCGACGGGACCGTGTTATGACGTGACGAGCACTGACGTGACGGCGTACGACGAAATGGTGGCGCTCAACGAGTCGAGCGTTGCTGTGGCCGCGGGCGAGCAACTCTGTGAGATCGATCTCTTAAACGGTCTTTTGGTGCACTCGGCAGGAAACTACGCCGTGATGTTGGCGAACTTGGCGGCTGGATCGAACGCAGCATTCGTTACCGAGATGAATCAAGCGGTAGCAACGCTCGGTTTGAGCGGAACGCACTACAACGACGTCACAGGGTTTTCACCGCTGTCGGTGTCGACCGCACTCGATCAGGCCAAACTCGCCGCGTTGCTCATGAAGTCGCCATTGGTGCGATCAATCGTTCTTCAACAAAGCGTGACGTTGCCGGTCGCGGGATTGGTAGGTTCCTACACCCCCTACGTTGGCTATGACAACGTCATCGGCGTGAAATCCGGACGGACCGCTGAGGCTGGCGGGTGCGACGTCATGGCGATGACCTTCCAAGACGGTCCCAAAACCCGCGTGGTCTACGCCGTCGTGCTCGGACAACAAGGTGGCAATCTTCTGGGACCAGCCGGCGACGCGGCGCTCGCGCTTGCCAATTCCGCCGTATCGGATCGACTTCACTACACCTTCAACGTAAACAGCGTCGTTGGCGAGATTGGCTGGAGCGGACAAAAGGTCGCCTTTGGTCTTACGCAGCGACGTGAAGTGTGGTGGTGGCCGGCTCAAAGCCAACTCGCCGTGGTCGTGAAGGTGCGCCGCTTCACGTCAACGATTCACCGAGGCGAAGTCGTTGGCCATCTCGTGGTCCAGGGTGTTCGTCGACACACCTTCACGCTTCGCGCGCTCGCCACGCTCTCGCCTCCGACACTTCTCCAGCGCCTACGCTGACGTCATGTTCGCACGCGTTCCAGCAAGTTCCGCCAATTTAGGGCCGGGTTTTGACACGCTCGCGGTCGCCCTGAGCCTTTACGTGGAGGTCAATCTCGACTTTGCTGACTCCTTGAGCATTGTGAGCGACGGCTGCGGCGCGGGGCAGTTTGATGACGAACGACACCTCGGCGTCCAGGTCGCCAAGAACGTCCTCGGACACACGAACTTTTCAATGAGCGTCACGTCCTCGATTCCACTTTCTCGAGGGCTCGGATCGTCCGCGGCGCTCGCCGTCGCGGCGGCCGCGGCCGCGGGGGCGAAGAGTCCCCTCGAGGTCGGTGCCACGGTTGACGGACACGCAGAGAATGCCGCCGCCTCAGTTCTTGGAGGACTGGTTGTCGCGAGCGTAAGTGAGCGCGACGGGGTCATCGCGCGCCAACTTCCCTTGGACGACGCGTGGCGATTCGTCGTCGTTGTTCCAGACGAGGAACTCGCCACAGTGGACGCTCGCCGGGTGTTGCCTTCGGAGGTTCCTTTCGTTGACGCGGTGCACAATCTGAACGCGATGGGGCTGTTGATCGCTGGACTCGCCAACCATAACGAGATGGTCGCTTCGGCGATGGACGACTTTCTCCACCAGCCCTACCGCAACGAACTGCTTTCTTTTGCGATGCCGCTGTTGGCGTTGTTGCGAGAGAGTGGGGCCGCCGCTTCGTGTTGGTCGGGCGCGGGCTCAGCAATGTTGGGACTCGTCACGAACGAAACTGCTGACGAGGTCGCGAGAGCAGCCAAAGAGTTCTTGCATGAGCGTTCGTTGCCCGGCGAGGTACACGTGCTCGACGTGGACCGCGCCGGTTTGGTAACGCGTTGAGTCAATCCAAGGGCACGTTCGAAGGCCGCACGTTGAGTGGTGCGGGCTTCATGTTGCTTGGAGCAGTGTTAATTCAGTGGACCGCAGCGATCGCGATGCCCGTCTTTCCCGTCATTGGACCATCGGCGACGAGCGCGTGGCGATTTTTATTGGGCGCGCTGATGTTGCTCGCGCTCACGAGACCGAAGTTGCGTCATTGGACGAGACGTCAGTGGTTGGGAGCCTTCGCTCTTGGAGTGACGGTCGCGGTGATGAACCAGTGCTTCTATCAAGCGATCTCGCGCATCCACTTGGGTAGCGCGGTGGCCATTGAGTACTTGGGTCCATTCTGTATCGCGGCGTTTGGTAAACGCAGTCCGAGGCACTTGGCGTTCGTTGCGTTAGCTGGCGCGGGCGTGGTGGCGTTGACGCGACCGGGTAACGGTCTGAACGTGGCCGGCGTGCTTTTCGCCGTGGGTGCCGGACTCGGATGGGCGGCGTACATTTTTGCGTCTCGTCGCGTCGGCAGCACGACGAGTGGCTTCGGTGGGCTCGCGGTGTCGATGTCAATCGCGGCGATACTTACGCTGCCCCTCTCCCTCGGGGCGACCGCGCAACTCGTTGATGACCCTCGCCTGCTGCTTCGGCTGTTGATTGTCGCGGTGGTGGCCATTGTGTTGGGTTTTGGCGCCGAGTTGCAGGGGCTGCGACGACTCAAGCCATCTATCGCCGGCGTCCTCTTAGCGGGCGATCCCGCCGTGGCGTTCATTCTTGGATGGCTTTTATTGCATCAAGCGGTTCGGTCCTGGGACATTCTGGGACTTGTCTGCGTGGTGATGGCGGGCGTGGGCGTGACCTATGACTCGACCGTGAGTGAAGGCGAACTCGCTCAGTAGGCTTAAGGGGTGTCAGCACCCAAATCGTTCGCCATTCGCACCTTTGGCTGCCAAATGAACGTGCACGACTCAGAGCGACTGGCTGGTTTACTCGTCGCCGACGGCATGGTGCCCGCGGCGAGTGACGCTGAAGCCGACGTCATAGTTCTGAACACCTGCACGATTCGAGAGAACGCCGACCTCAAGCTCTACAGCGCACTCGGACAGTTGAAGTCAATGAAAGAAGAGCGTCCGGGCCTGCAGATAGCCGTAGGTGGGTGCATGGCCCAAAAGGACCGCGGCACGATCCTCGAGCGAGCGAACTGGGTCGACGTGGTCTTTGGCACGCACAACCTCGCCTCAGCGCCGTCGCTGCTTCGCCGTGCTGAGGTCGAAGGACCTCTCATTGAGATCTTGGACGCGCCCGACCCCGTCACGAGCCGCGATATGGCGCCAGCCCTCTACGCGGTTCGCGAGTTGCCCTTCGCTGCGTGGATGACCATTCAGACGGGTTGTGACAACACCTGTGCCTACTGCATCGTGCCGAGCGTCCGCGGGGGAGAGATTAGCCGTCCCATGGAAGATCTCATCAATGAAGCAACGATGCTGGCCGACTCAGGGGTCAGTGAGATCACCGTCCTCGGACAGAACGTCAACTCGTACGGCCGCGACATCACCGGACGTAGTCCTCTCTTCGCCGATCTCTTGCGCGCGCTCGGCGACGTTCCCGGCATCGAGAGAATCCGTTTCACGAGTCCTCACCCCAAGGATCTTCGACCAGAAACCATCGCGGCAATGGCTGAGACGAAAACCGTGTGCAATCAACTGCACTTGCCGCTGCAGTCAGGATCGAACCGAGTTCTCACCGCGATGCGACGGGGCTACACCGTCGAGCGCTACCTCGATCGAATTCGCGCCGCCCGCGAGGCAATACCCGACCTCGCGGTCACGACCGACCTCATCGTGGGTTTTCCCGGTGAGAGTGACGAGGAGTTCGACGAAACCTTAGAAGTAGTGGCGGCCTGTGAGTTTGACCTCGCCTACACGTTCATTTTCTCGCCACGCGAAGGCACGCGCGCGGCTGACATGACCGACTCGTTCATTAGTGACGACGTCATTAAGTCTCGCTTCGAGCGCTTAAAGGAAGTGACGGATCGCTCGGCGCTTCGTCGACACCAAGCCCGCGTGGGAAAGCGCGAAGAAGTTTTGGTTGAGGGACCTTCACGTCGTAATG
>DATCBX010000114.1:0-4244 GCA_036511635.1 Acidimicrobiales bacterium
TAGAGCGCACCAAAGAAGAAGACCGCGAACATCGATGAGAAGGTCAGACCTCGTACAACGCTCGACGCGCTGAGACTGCGAATCTTCAGGATTCGCAGCGGCATGATTGGCTTTTCGATACGCGACTCGTAGGAAAAGAACGCACTCATCAAGACAATGGACAGAGCGCCAAATCCCAGTGTGTGCGCGGAGCGCCAACCACTCGCCGACGCGGTCACGACGGCGTAAATCCCGCTGATGAGTGAAGAGGTCATGAGCAACGAGCCCACGACGTCGAGGCCTTCGCGTACGCCAAGTCCCGGGTTCTCCTTAATGAGGATTGCACCCAAGATCAAAGTGAGCAGGCCAATAGGCACGTTGATGACAAAGATCCAGTGCCAGTTGACGGCTTGGGTCAAGACGCCGCCGACCAAGAGACCAATAGATCCGCCACCCACCGCGACGAACATGTAGGCGCTCATTGCCTTAGCGCGCTCGTGAGCGGGGGAGAACTCCGTAACGATGATCGCGACAATGACCGACGTCGATATGGCGCCACCGAGACCCTGGAAGAAGCGGGCAGTAATGAGCATCGCTTGGTTTTGGGCCAGCGCACAGAGCAACGACGAGAAGGTAAAGAGTGCGACGCCACTAAGAAAGACCTTCTTACGTCCGATGAGGTCGCCCAAGCGACCAGCCAAAAGGAGAAAGCTGCCAAAGGCAATGAGATAGGCGTCAACAACCCAGGTCAGACCCGACTGGGAGAAGTGGAGTTGGCGCTGAATCGAAGGGAGCGCGACGTTCACGATGGACGAGTCCAGCGCGTTCATAAGCATGGCGAGACAGACGACAATCAGCGCAATCCAGCGGCGCTTATCAATAGTCCCTGATGAAACGGAATTTAAAAAGGTCATGGACGAAGTCCTTCGTTGCTAGGGTGGGACCACTGGACGATGAATCTATATCATCGAGGTAGCGGTATAATCATGATAGCATGAATATAGACACTTCGCTACCATTGATTTCGATGGATGAAAACTCGTCCACTGGACCTATCTTGTTGCTCACGCAACTCTCGCGACTCGTGAGTCGACGAAGCACGCCTGAACTTCTTGGTCAGACACTCAAAGAACTCGCGACGCTGTCGTTCCTTCGTGATTATCCTGAAACGACCCAGCAGGGGCTTACCGACGGTTTGTGTATTGACGCCAACTACTGCGTGCTGTTACTGAACGATCTTGAAGAAGCTGGTCTCGTTGAACGTCGTCGAGATCCGTCAGATCGACGTCGCCACATCGTGTCGATGACCGAACAAGGTCGAAAGGCGTTGCATCAGGCCGAAGCCGCGCAACAGACACTCGAGGACGTCATCCTTGGCGCGCTGGACGAAGGCGAACGCTCGGTGCTGGCGCACTTACTGCGTAAGGCCATCGATGGCCAAGGCGTGATCGTTCCTGCGACGAACGCAGTCGCGAACTAAATCGCGACCCTCTTCGCTAGATGATGTTTCAGTGGTACGAGACGCTGGCCTTCATCGGGCTCGCACGTTTGGTGGCGGGACCAAGTCTCTGGTGGGTCCGCCGACGGATCTCTTAAGTGTCAACTGAGTAGTTGAGACCTAAAGGGCCATCTCCCGGTCTGCGTCTTCGGAAGTGTCCTCAAAACTTATGTCGCTCACGGTCAAGATACCGTTCTGCAAGGCCAGCGCGATAGCTTCCATCTTCGAGTGGACGCCAAGTTTGAAGAGGATATTACGAGTGTGGTTGCGCACGGTGTGCACCGAGAGAAAGAGATCTTCGGCAATTTGGTTCGTTGACTTCGCTTGGGCGAGGTACTTCAACACCTCGAGTTCTCGCGTTGACAACAGTTGATCCGACGTTCGCGCGTTTCTTTGAAGTCTTTCGACGAGTTCGCCGAGTTCTTGACGCCTGACCAAGAGATCGCCCCGCGCGGCCGAGCGCATAGCCGTGACGATCTCGTCAGGAGATTTTTCACCGGTGATAAGTCCAACGCTGCCCACTTCAATGACGGCGGACAATTCCTTACACGTTCTGGCCTCAGTGCGCATGACGATGTGAATCTCGGGCCATGATTCATGGATCTGTTTCACCGATTCGAAACTGTCACCGTCGGGAAGACAAACATTCACGAGGAGAACATTGGGTTCTTCTCGCTCCACGAGCTCGAGGGCGTCCTTGCAATTTTCACCAATTCCTACGACCTCAAAATCGGGCTCACTGGACAAAATATTGCGTAGACCCTCGGTGACCAGTGGGTGGGATTCAATAATCACAACTCGGCTGACCGTATGGAGATCGGTCTCGTTATCGTGCTTCAAATACATAGATACATCATGCAGGTATTGACACAGAGTTGCTATAGACAAAACGTCCTTTTAGACCGACGAATTGTCCACTTTGTTGAGCAGTTCCAACAACTCGGGCTGTGAGTTCACACCAAATTTTCTAAAGAGTGAACTAAGCGTATTTCGTACTGTGCTTTGGCTTATAAACAGAGATTCGGCGATCGATGGCACTCGCTGACCGCGCAGTAAGCGACTCAATATCTCCCATTGGCGAGTCGTCAATGTGTCCATTCGTTGATATTGCGTAGGGTTCGCAAGGCCACTCATGTTTTTCACGACGCCACTGACTTGAATTTCATTCGCATTCTCAAGAGATGCTGTTCTAATTGCGCGGCTCGATTGTCGTTTTTCGGTGCAGGGCTCTCAGGGATTGGAATCAAGATAAAGGCGAGCGATGGTGAATCGGCTAATGAAGTGACAATGCAGCAGAACCTTTTCGTCATGCCGTGGCCATCTTTAAGCCCAACGGGCATTGAAACCGCGTAACGTTCGCGGCGACCGAGTTGGATCAAGTCGTAAAGACTTTGTTGATTGCCTGTTCTGGCCAACTGTTGCCCTATGATCTCCTCGCTCGGAATGTCAAGCATCTGAGTGGTGTCACAACTCACCGAGCTCACAGTTCCGTCGGGGTCGACCAAACCAACCGCCATTTCGAGCGACGCAAAGCCGAATTGCTCGACCAGTGGATTAATCAGTGGTTCATTACGTGCACAGATCTGCACGAGAGCAAACCGGCGATCTTGAAACTCGATAGCTCGCACCCACACTGACACGAGGTTCTGTGACGTACTTGACGACGTCAATACGCGTTCGGCGGTGTAGAAATCTACGGCACCTTTCTGCATAGCCTCAACCGCCAGATGAGCGTTCTCACGGTCGGTTCCGGTAAAGAGATCGGGACCAGGATGGCCGACGACTTGCGCCGACGACTTGCCAACTCGCTGAAGTAGGGCGTCGTTCGCCGCGACGATAGTGGAGTCGCTCAGCGCCATTAATGCCAACGGGAGTTCGAACTTACCTACGAGTCCCCACAGATCTTCTTGAATCGGCTCGAGCGCAATGACTCCGTTGTTGGCGACGTCGTCCATGTGCGCCTCGGTTACTAAGGCTGATGATAGACACAGTTTGTTGTCGTTGCAGTGTTGAAATGTAGCGACGTCGCCGTCTACGTTCGTACGCTCATTAAGCGCTCGGCGTCGCCCTTCCTGCTAGTGCCTTTGAACCTACACGTTGACGTGCACAGCACCTTGTGGACTCGTGTGTAGCCGTAGCGGACCGTTTTGCGTGACGAGTAAACATTCGCCCGTCTGCACGCCCGCTTTGTGGTCGGTAGTGACGACATTGGGCTGGACGACCAGCATCATTCCTTCTTGTAAGACCATGTCAGGCACGGGCTCGTTCGCGCGGCTCGACGAGCCGAGAATGGGCGCGAGGTACCCACCGCCGTACCCGTGCATGAGATCGTCGAAAGTCGTAAAGCCCGCGTCTTCGATAACGCTCGAAGCTTCGACGAGTTTCGAGACGTGGGTGCCGGGAACCAAACACGCGGCGATTGCCTGGTAGGCAGCGTCAGCGACGTCGTGGAGTTCTTGAAAGAGCGGCGAGAGCTCTTCGCCAATACTGAAGGTCCGCAACACTTGAGCACCGTAGTCATAGAAGTTCGTCGTGATCTCGGTGCTCATGACGTCGCCACTTTTCACGACTCGAGTCGAGGGGTGTTGTCGAGGGACGCAGTACTGCGGATTCGACATGGCGTTGAGGGCAAAGTAGCGAATGCCGTTGACGCCGCCGTAGGGGTGATACGCGTGTTCGACGATGTCACCGAGGTCACGCTCGCTTATGCCGGGTCGAAGCTGCGTCGTGAGAGCTTCGATCGATAGATCGGCGAGTCGGGCGCCGA
>DATCBX010000115.1:0-8143 GCA_036511635.1 Acidimicrobiales bacterium
AAGAGATCGGTCGCGTCACCAGTAGTCGCGTGACGACTCCACGCGCGCTGGTAGTACTCAGTGCCGAAGAGCAGTGTAAAGAGCTCCTGTTTCATCCCAACCAGATCGCCGTTGTCGACTTGGGAGGCGTGGGTAGCCATGGCCTCTTGCTTTAATGCGGCGTACTCACTCACGTCCATCGTCGTAGCAACAAGTTCGTCGGGCACGTTCGTTCCCGCCTCCAGCACCCAGGTCGGCATCGTAAGACCAAGATCCTTCGCGCCGTCGACCACCTTCGTGATGACGCCCTTTGGCACGACCGGGTAGTAAAGACGCTCGGCGCTCGATGAGAGTTCAAGCGCGCGACGCGTGACGACGTTGGCCTTGATGTGGTCGGGATGCCCGTAGAACCCGTTCTCGTCGTAGGTCACGACAACCTTCGCCTGCTCCTCATCAAAGATCGCCGCCAGCGTGCGCGCGGCCGCGTCAACGTCGGCGTTCACAAAAGCGCTCGAACTTTGATTCTGAGGCCAGCCCTCCATACCCGAGTCGTCGTAACCCAGCGAGATCAACCTCGCGTAGCCAAGCATCGTCGCCGCGCGCTGCAACTCTCCTGCGCGCACACTTTTGGTGGTGAGTGCGTCGTGGAGAGGACTCTCACCAGAGAGGAAGGCGGGGTCGAAGCCCAACTTTCCATTAGTACACGTCACGAGCACGACGCGGTGACCGCGCTTGGCGTAGTGCGCGACAGCGCCAGCGCCAAAGAATGCTTCATCATCGGGGTGCGCGTGTACACAGATGAGGGTGGGAAGAGAAGTCATCATCGGAGACTACGAGGTGCCGAGTTGAATGATTCGCACCAGCAACAACGTCCCCGCGATGACGAGATAGGACGCGACGCCACGCAACAAAATCCGACGGGCCAGTGACGAAGCCTGAGGCGCCAGCAACGTGAGACGCGGTGTTCGCCAGTCTCGCTTGTCAATCGTGGTTTCAAGAGGATTCGCCATTCGACGTAGACCAAGTGGCAAACCCACAATGAGTCCTACGGCGCCCATAATCGAGAGCACTTTCAAAAGTTCGACGACGTTGACCGACGTGAAGAGTGTCGAGATCATCATGGTGATCGACAGCACCACGAGAAGTGTCACGACAACAGACGCCACCGCGTTCAACCACTTAGAGTTCACCCAAGGGCCGAGAACCTCGCGGTCGTTACACAACAAGAGCACGAAGATGGTCGTACTCGGCAACATCAGGCCACACATTGCCTGAACCGCGAGCGTAATGAGGCCAAGAGGCGCGCCAGGAATCAGGGTTACGACACCCGCGACAATCAACAGACCGCCAAAGGCGCCAAAGAATCCCTTCGCGTCGCGCACCCGAGAGTCCAACGACTGACGAGAACCTGAGAGATCACCGAGCGCGTACGAGCTCGCGAGAGTGACGGCCGCCGCGCCAATGACCGACGCGTTGAGAAGAAGGATCGCGAAGAGCACGCCCGCGCTGTGCCCGAGACGATGGCCGAGTCCCTGTGCCACGCCCAACGCGTTCGTGTAGGTACCGGTGCCGCCATGACCAGAGAGCCCCGCCGCGGTAACGCTGATCAGTGCGCCAGCGGCGATGACCACGATGAGCGAGCCAAGAACTGTGTCAATGCGCTCATAGTTCAGCCATCTCGGCGTGATGTGCTTGTCGACAATGTTGGATTGTTGAAAGTAGAGCTGCCACGGGGCCACGGTGGTGCCGATAATCGAAATAATCAAGAGCACCGAGGTCGAGTTGGCGCCCCCTCGAATCGACGGGATCACGCTGTGACTGACGACGTTGGAGAGGTGGGGATGGGCGACGAGCACTAGAGGAACAATCACGAAATTGAGAGCGACGAAAATCATCATGAATCGCTCCCAACGTTGGAACGATCCCGAAGCGGTTACTGCAAAAAGCAAGACAACGGCGAGTGGCACTGAAATGTAGGGGCTCACGCCGAGGTAGCGCATGGAGAGCGAGATGCCAATGAACTCGGTGATGATGATGAGAAAGTTCAACAACAAGATGGAGCTGATTGAGACGTTGCCCCAGTAACGTCCGAAGCGTTCTCGAATGAGTCGACCGTGACCGACGCCGGTCACCGCGCCAAGTCGCGCGACCATCTCTTGGTTAATGATCAGGACCGGAATCAGAAGAGGCAACGTCCACAACAAGGAGTAGCCAAAGTTCTGACCGGCTTGGGCGTAGGTCGACACGCCACCGGCGTCGTTGTCGCCAACCATGACAATGAGCCCAGGACCGATGATGGCGATCAGCGTGAGAAACCGGGCGCGCGCGCCGCGTCGGTTGCCTTCGTCGTGCGTGTTAATGGTGCCAAAAGCACCGGAAATCTGATGTTCTTGCGACTGTTCGCGTTGCACGCTCCACCTCCTTTCATCGTGTCGTGGTCGTTCAACGAAACAACCACGGCGTGACTAAAGGGGCTAGGTGCTCCTCTTTAAAGACGTGCGAAGTTGTGTCGGTACAGAAAAAGCCTCGCGGCTGGTACTAGGGGGTTTCAGAGAAGCCCCCTTAGAACGTGACCCTGATCGGTGCGCGACATTATTCCTCCACCGCGCTCATCCCGAACTCGGCGCGCCAGCCCTGAGGCAGGAGCATCTCGAGTAGGTCATCAACAGTTACGACCCCGATCATCTTGGCGTGCTCGTCATCGAGCACGGGCAATACCGTGAGGTTGAAGTCGCTCATTTTCTTTGAGACCCGTAGCACGTCCCAATGAGGGTGCACGTGGGCGAGCTGGGTGCGAGCGACACTGAGGGCCAACTCGGTGGCGCGAGCACGCACGAGCGGCGCAATAGACGCCGCGCCAATTGGCTGGCCACTCTCGTCAAGCACGAAGACAGCCTGCAGCGACTCAGCGGGCACGCTGGAACTGCGAATAGCCTCGAGCGCGTCGGCGACCGTCGCGTTCGCCGACACCGAGACGAAGTCCGGATTCATCATTCCCCCGGCGGTGTCAGCGTTATAGGAGAGAAGTTGACGAACTTTGGTCTGCTGCTCGTAAGGAAGAAGTTCCAGAATTGGCAGTCGACGCTCTTGATCGAACTCAGAGATGAGGTCGGCCGCGTTGTCTGGTTCCATGCGCGACAACAACCGCGCCGCTTCTAAGTCACTGCGCGATTCAAGAAACTCCAGCTGATGCGTCGTGTCGAGCTCTTCGAAGACGTCGGCCTCGAGTTCTCGGTCGAGCCCCACCGCTTCAATAATCTCTTCACCCTCTTCGTGACTGGACTGTTCGACGAGGTCGGCAATTTGAGCTGGGTGCAACTTGGCAAGTTTGCGATACGGAATACGCAGTCGTGCCGAAGGAACGTGCGACACGAATGGCTCAATCGAAGCGAAGTCGACAATCGAGTCGGCGTGCACGTGCGAACCAATTCTGTGACCGAGCACACGGCGTAGAAGCGGACGACGGCCCGGATCAACACCGACGACTTCCCAACGTCCTTCGATCTCTGCGATCTCGATCTCGTTGGCAATGATGATGCGCCCTCGTACCAAGTTGATGAGGTGACGAGCGAGCAAGTCCTCGGCGAGCAACAACTCCCCCGGTCGACGCTCAAAGCGACGCAGATCGACTTGTTTGCCCTCAAAAGTCATTCGACCTTGGACGAGCCCACCGATTTTACGTATCGGCACGAAAAGATTGCGTCCCTCAATGCGAATAACTGCGCCCACCACCGGCGGATGCGCGTCGTCGCCGAGTCGCGCGACCAGGTCTTGGACGCGTCCGATTCTGTCGCCGCCAGAGTCAAAGATCGGACGGCGCAGGAAGGTAGAGAGGTGAAGAATCTCAGTCATTAAAAGCCTTTACGACCTGCCTAGGCTACCGCGTCCTTCGCGAACCTTCCAGGGACAGCGAGTGAACGACGCTCGAGCGTGACGTGAGTAGGAAGTTCTCTTTGTTTTAAGGTGCCGCTGGCGTGAATCGCGAGAGCACGCCCGCCACAAAGTCAACGTCGTCATCGCTCACACCGACGTGCGTCACGAAGCGCGCACGCCGTGGGGCGACCGTGCCGCCTTCAACGCCGAGCTGTGCCAGCTCGCTCACGATCTGTCGAGCTTGAGGATGATTGAAGGAAACGATATTGGTGCGACACGTCGCCGGGTCATAGTTCGATTCGGGGAACGAGTGCGCAAAGAGCTCAGCCAGTTGACGAGCTCGCGCGTGATCGTCCTTTAGGCGGTCGACCATTGTGTCCAGAGCCACGAGGCCCGCGGCGGCTAAGAAGCCTGCTTGTCGCATGGCGCCGCCGAGGCGTTTGCGCTCAATACGCGCGCGCTCCATCAGAGCAACTGGACCCGCGAGCAACGAGCCAACGGGAGCACAAAGACCTTTGGAGAGACACGCCATCACCGTAGTGGCCGCACTCGAATACTCTTGTGCACTCGTGCCCGTCGCGACGACGGCGTTAAAGAGGCGCGCGCCGTCAAGATGCATCGACCGATCGCCAATGGCGCGTGACAGCGCGCGCAGATCCTCGACTTCCCAGGGCACGCCACCGGCGAACATGTGCGTGTTCTCAACTGTCACGACAGCGACGTGTGGTTGATGGTCGTCTTCGGCGTTGATGACGTCGAGTACGTCACCGAGCGCGAGCGTGCCTTCGGTGTCGTCAACGGTGGCGAACTGCACTGAAGAGTTCCTCGACGCGGCGCCCATTTCAAAGCTCACGAGATGTTGATTGCGACCGGTGACAATCACGTCGCCGGGACTAGCCAACACGCGCAGCGCGATCTGATTGGCCATGACACCCGAAGGAACGAAGACCGAAGCTTCCTTGCCAACGACATCGGCGAAACGTCGTTCGAGTTCGCCAATGGTCGGGTCTTCGCCGTAGCCGTCATCACCTACGACCGCAGCCGCGATGGCGTCGCGCATTGCTTGCGTCGGTTGGGTAACAGTGTCACTACGAAGGTCAACGCGACGGGTCATGGTCGAAGGTTACTGGCTCTCTAAACTGAGCCAATGAGCGACGACCTAACTCGAGACATCCCACTACGCCCCAACGTGAATGACCAACTCGGCATCGAGGTCGTTTCCGCGACGCCAGAAAAAGTTGTCTTGCGCGTAGAGGTCGGACCAAAAGTTCATCAGCCCTACGGCATCTTGCACGGCGGCGTGTCCGCTCTCATGGCCGAAGGCGCGGCGTCCATCGGCGGCGCGGTCAGCGTCGGCCCCGATCATATTGTCGTGGGCACCGAACTCAACTGTTCACACTTACGTTCGATGACCGAAGGCACGCTCACCGCAACCGCGACACCCTTTCGAAAGGGTCGCACCGTGCACGTGTGGGGCATCGAGCTTCGCGACGATAAAGATCGTTTAATCTGCGTCGCGCGCTGTACTTTGCAGGTATTACCGGCACCTCCTCAAAGTTAAGGCCACCACCTAGACTTTTGACAATGAAGTGTCAAGGAAAGGGCTGAGGCATGGGCGCTCGTTTTATTGGTTGGGGCACAGCCGTACCGGACCGCGTCGTCACCAACGACGAACTTTCGCTGACCTTGGACACCAACGACGCTTGGATAACTGAGCGCACCGGTATTCGCGAGCGTCGCATCGGTGGCAGTGCGAAGAGCCTCGGGGTGCTCGCTGGCAATCGCGCCCTCGACGACGCCGGTGTAGAACCAAAAGACATCGACTTTCTCATTCTCGCCACCACCACGCCTGATCGCGTCACCCCCGCCACGTCAACGTTGATCGCTCACGAGATGGGACTCAGCTGCCCCGCGATGGACCTGAACGCTGCGTGCAGCGGCTTCATGTACGCCGTTCGCACGGCCTACGGTCTGCTCGAGACCGGCAACAAACGCGTGCTCGTTATTGGTTCTGAGAACTTGTCGCGCTGGGTTGACTGGACCGACCGCAACATGGCGGTACTACTCGCTGACGGCGCGGGCGCGACCGTCCTTGAGTACGACCCGACCGAGAACGACCTGCTCTCCTTTTCACTCGGTGCCAACGGCGCCGACGCCGACCTGTTGACCTGTGAGCACGCGGGCTACTTTCAGATGGACGGAGCCGAAGTGTTTCGCCGCGCCGTTCGCGTTGTCGTGGACTCAGCCGAGAAAGCGATGACGATGGCCGGCATTACCTCAGCCGATCTAAGTCTCGTCATTCCTCACCAGGCGAACATCCGCATCATTCAAGCGGCCTGTCAACGCCTCAACGTCGAGATGGACCGCGCCGTCGTCGTCCTCGATCGCTACGGCAACACCTCGAGCGCGTCAATCCCACTCGCCGTTGACGACGCAAGAAAGAACGACCGCGTCCACAAAGGTGACTACGCGCTCTTAACGGGCTTTGGCGCGGGCATGACCTGGGCCTCAGCCGTCGTGAGATGGTCCAAGTGAGCGGTCCGTCCTTGGTTATCTTGGCGGCCGGGCGCGCCCGTCGCTACGGCGGCGTGAAGCAACTTGCGCCCGTTGGCCTTCACGGCGAGGGCATCATCGACCTCATCGCGTCCGACGCCTACGCCGCGGGATTCGACGACATCGTCATCGTCATCAACCCCGACACCGGTCCCGAGATCGAAGAGCACGTCGCGAAGAACTGGCCCAAGGGTCGACAGGTGTCCTTCACCCATCAACACCAACTACGAGGGACCGTCGACGCCGTGCTCTCAGCTGAGTCGAATCTCGACATGACACGACCATTTGGCGTGTCCAACGCGGACGATCTCTACGGGCGCGAATCGTTCCTTCACCTCGGGCGCCACCTTGCCTCGAGTCCTAACAACTGCCTCGTGGGCTTTGAGCTCGAACGCGCGCTCGTCGGCGAGTTGCCGGTATCTAGAGGTACGTGTGTTGTTGTAAACAATCATCTGACCGAAATTGTGGAACGGCGCAATGTCTCAGCGACGCTCGACGGTTACGTGGCCGACGACGGACTCTCGCCTTCGATTCTGCATCCTCAGACGACGGTCTCGATGAATCTTTGGGGCTTTCAGCCTTCGATCATGCCGATGATGCGCGAGGCCGTTGCCCAGCACGACTTCAGTGCCGAAAAAGAGATTCAACTCTCCACCTTCGTTGGTCAGATCCTTCACCGCACGCCGCTGCGTTTTGACGTGTTGCCCACAGAGTCGCGTTGCATTGGTGTCACCCACGCCGACGATTTACCCTTGGCACAGATTCTCGTTCGTGAAGAGATCGAAGCGGGCCTGCGCCCCGAATTCGCTTTCATCAATTAGCCAACCGGAAGGCTCGCTTTTACAGCGGTGATGTATTTGTTCGGGGTGACCTAAATCTTCAACCGCTCCTACCGCTCACAGTCCGCTAGATAATTCAGCAAACGTTCGTATACAGATTCTTGATGGCAGTGACTACCGCGGCACCGAGGCCAACTGGCTGGCAATCAACTTTCTGTCTTCAGAGTCGGCAATGGCCTCAATGAGAAGCTCCGCGACTGTAATCCATCGATCACGGGCTTCGAAGTCTCCACTTGCGGCATAGGCACGAGCGAGGCCTTCGGCGGTCGATGCGATGAGCCAATCGGAAGCTTCTGCTTCCTGCGCATGGTCATAGGCGAGTAACGCAAATCGAAGGGCAACGCCACCTTCCCCCACCGCCGATGCCGCCCTGGAAATCATCCAGTCGCCAATGATGCACTGATCAGCGCCACTTACGAGAGACCAGTAATAGCGAGAAACAAACGCCGAGGTGAGCAACTCTGTGTCTTCATCCATGGTTCGACCAGCCTTCTCGAGAAGGTGCCAACAATGGTTGTACCTTTCGATGGCGATCGCGCGTTGAATGACTTCGTCCATTGGGAGAACTCTATGTGAGATGACAAGTCAAATTTCGATGACCAGCCTGTACACATTCGTTGATGGTCTGGCGGTAGAGGTTGACTCTCTTACGAAGCAACCCGAATAGAGGCGGCTCTTGAGTGGGGCGCCGGCACTTCCTCGCCATGTGAACGCATTCCTTCGATGTGAAACTCGATGGCCTCGCGCATTAATTCCTCAAGCTCTTGGACCGTGTCCGCAGCACCGACGCAGCCAGGCAAATCGGGAACGTAGGCCGCAAAATTTGTGCCAGCGTCCTCGATGATGATGGTGTATTCGGTCATCTTCTTCGCCTCTCTAGCCCAGCCTGCTTCTCGATA
>DATCBX010000116.1:0-3390 GCA_036511635.1 Acidimicrobiales bacterium
AGTGACGGATGCAACTATTGACGAGGTTTCCAGTGCTCCCAGGGCGCGCGAGCGATGGTTCCATCGACGCTCAACGCCTGCGGGGGAGGACTCTCGAATGGGTCATGTGACGTCGTCGTCGACGCTATGGCCCAACGGACAGAGACGGCGCTCGTAATGCGCTCAGTGACCGTGGCGTGGTCCATGGATCCGGAGTCGACTTCTACGTCGTAGTGAACACCCTCGTGCGCCGAGTCCGCCTCGTTACGAGCGATGCCAATGGGCCGATCGCCGCGTTCGACTTCGCGAGCTGCCGCGATATCGGGCGAACAACGTACGCCAACCCAGAGGGCCTCGACGTCACCTAATGCACTCTCCCATCGTTGTTGGTCAAGTGCGCCGTCGAGAAAGACGTCTTCGACGAGTACGTTGACGCCACAGTTGACTTGCGCGACGACGCTCGCTTGAAACGCCGTGAAGAGTCGCATGAACTCTTCGCCACGCGTAAAGACACCGTCTTCTATCGTGAAGCCGTCAGCAGTGAACTCCAGTTTGCGCGGCATAGTCCAGATCACGACGTCGACGCTCGTGAGTAGCCACGTCCCATGTAACGACGATTGAAGTGTGCGCCCGATGGTGGACTTTCCGGCACTTGACCCGCCATTCAGAACTACGACGTGGCCGATGGGACGCTCGCTCAAGAAGGCGAAACATCCCAGAGGTGATGAATTGGATCATGGAGCCCGTAGGAACCTAGTGACGCCACCGTAAAGCGACTCCCGTTGGAACGAGTTCCAGGCCGCGACCACTGTGCATCGCTCACTGTGTCGAAACTTTCGCCAAAGTCGCTGGCCGCAGCGAGAAGTTCGGCGCACACCAACGCGGGATCTTGGAGGTCGTAGCGCTCGGCGAGTGCGGTCTCGTCCTGGTCCCAGTTTTGAAATGTTGGATTGTCGTCGCTGAGCATGAGGTTGAGTCGATCGTTGAATATTCGATAGACGTCGCGCACGTGACAGGCGTACTCAAGGTCTGACCACCTGTCGGTATTCGAACGCGTACTCGCGTCCTCACGCTTCAAAATGGGAATCCACGCCGCGGCGTTTTCTCGAATCGTCCCCGCGATCACTGACGTGGGGTAGTCCCGTGCGTCAAAGCCACACTCGTCACAGGGGCGTTCAAGAACCCAGGTCCAGTCTTTGGTGTCAGGGGTGATTGCCATGGGCCGAATCTACTGTTCTCGGTGATAAGTGGGCAATTAGACCGGTACGCGCCAGACTATTTGAGTCCCTCCATCCTCGAGGGGTTCTATGTCAAAGGTGCCGTTGAGTCTTTCTGCCCGGTTGCGAAGATTGGTGAGACCCATGCCGCCGACACTGATAACGGATAGATCGATACCGATTCCATTGTCGATTACCTCGAGAGTTACGAAGTCCGAGGTACTGAGCGTGACGCTGTAATACGAGGCCTTGGCGTGTTTGCCGGCGTTCGTGAGCGCTTCGCGAAGCACGGCCAAGAGATTGTCCGCAATTGATTGACTTACTGCGTTGTCAATCGGCCCGACGAAGTTGACCTCGGGGCGAGCGCCAAGCATGGGGGAGAGTTCGTTGACGAGTTCGAGAACACCTTGGCGTAGTCCACCGGGTATCGCGCCGCTACCAAGTTCGTAGATCGCGGTGCGTATCTCGGTAATCGTGGCGTCGAGGTGGTCAACGGCCTCGTTGACTGTTTCCACCATTTCCTTCACGTCAGTGAGTCGGGTCGCTCGCTGAAGAGAGAGGCCCACGGCAAAGACGCGCTGGATCACACGGTCGTGTAGGTCGCCAGCGATGCGATCGCGGTCGTCCGAGACGCTCAGCAGCCGCACCCGATTATGCAGTCGCGTGTTCTCGATGGCAATACCGGCGGCGAACGCCAGAGCCTCGGCGAGCGACTCGTCGTCATCGCTAAAGGCGTCCGCTCCGATTTTGTCGGTGAGGTACAGATTGCCGTAAACGGCACCGGGGGTTCGCACCGGCACACCAAGAAACGACTTCATTGGTGGATGATGCGGCGGGAAACCGTAACTCTCACTGTGCGAGCTCAGGTCGTCGAGACGAAGTGGCGAGGGTTCAGTAATGAGGAGCCCGAGTACGCCTCGCCCAGTCGGACGTGGTCCAATTTTTTGCTCTTCTTCCTCAGTGAGTCCGACCGTTAAGAACTGTTCGAGGCCGGTGCGCGATTCGTTCAGCACCCCAAGAGCTCCATAGCGCGCACCAACTAAGACGCACGCCTCTTCGACAAAGTGGCGAAGTAGTACCGCTAGGTCGACGTCGGCTTCGATCATGAGGACGGCGTCAAGGAGCCGACGAAGCTTTGCTGAGTCGTCGATGTTCTGATAAGGCACTGCTCGAATGGTACTCATCGCTCAACACCAGTTCTAAAGCGCTTTTGGACCCTGAGTTCGTGCGAGAGGTGAACACTGGCACAATGGGAGGAATGTCGATTCGTGTGTTCCTCCTCGATGACCACGAGATGGTTCGTGAAGGGATACGAAGTCTTCTCGAAAGCGACGACGACATTGAGGTCGTCGGACAAGCGGCGACCGTAGCCGAGGCGCTCTCGCGAATTCCCCAAGATCAGCCCGACGTTGCCATATTGGACGTACGACTCGAAGACGGCAGTGGTATCGAGGTCTGTCGCGAAGTGCGATCGGCCCATCCCAACATCATCTGTCTCATGATGACGAGTTTCGCGGACGACGAAGCGCTCTACGCGAGCGTGATGGCCGGGGCCGCGGGGTACGTACTCAAACAGATTCGAGCTCGCGATCTCATTGAGGACGTAAAAAAAGTAGCGAAGGGTGGATCGCTCATGGATCCCCGGGCGGTCGCTCGCGTTATTGAACGAATCTCACGTCCGCCCCAAGCGATCTCGGCGCTTAGTACTCTGTCGCCTCAAGAGCACCGGCTCTTAGAACTCATCGCCGAAGGAATGACAAATCGCGAGATCGCCGAGACGATGTTCCTCGCGGAAAAGACGATCAAGAACTACGTGACGGGGCTGCTGAGCAAACTCAACGTGTCGAACCGCACCGAAGCAGCGATTATTGCGACCAAACTCAACGCCGGTGCCGACGAACGAGGGCAGTCTTAGGTTCATAGCACCAGCGAGAGCGAGGCCAAATCAACGCCGCACGTGGCGAGCACGGCTTCAACGCGGCGTCGCTCTTGCTTTGGAGAAGTAAAGCTCACGACGTCACATTCAATGTTCAATACCGCACAGAGTTTGATCAACGCCCTGTCGTAGGCAACCTCGGCGCCGAGGAGACCGTAGACAGTGTCGCGTTGACCAGAGAGGGTTTCGAGCATCTCGTGACGGCACGCGAGCACGTGATCGATGAGCTCCTCAATGGTGAGCTCATCGGTCCAGTCT
>DATCBX010000117.1:0-5003 GCA_036511635.1 Acidimicrobiales bacterium
CAGCGCGAGCGCGGCCCATTCACCGTCGCGCGCCAGCCGCGCGCCGTGACCTTCGGCGAGGAACCACTCGAAACCGCGCAGGGCACTAGCCAGTGGCTCACCCTTGATGAGCAGGAGCGCTTGGTGCGTGAGTGGTGCCGCGTCCTCAACGGGGAGCTGGCGGGCGCGAGCAACCAACGTGGAAAATACTTCGACGTCACTCGAGAGTCCGTGCGTGACGTAAAGGCCTGATGAGGTGACGGGGTGAAGTCGAGGGCCACCCGCGTCGAGGCCGAGACTTCGTCGAACGGCACTGGCAGTATTGGCAAGGGTGCGTTGGGATGCGTCGACGTCGGCGTGAGTCAGTACACGGGTGCGAAGTCGTTCACCGGTCACCGGTTCGTGACGATGCAACGCGAGGTACGCCACCATTTCAACGCAGCGACGGCGAAGCGTGGGAGTGAATGGCTCGGCAAGACTCAATACTTGAGGGTCCGCACGGAGCAACTCAACGCGAATGTCACTGGAGACCGGTGGGTCAATGGGCGCTACGTGCGCGTAACGATCGCTCACTCGCGCTGGGTCAATGAAGGGTGTGAGCGTGATGGCGCACGCCGAGAGTTCATCGTCGAGATCGTTCGCCGGGCCTAAGTAGACGACGAGACTCTGGCGCAGAGAACGCGTCGCGAGACTTCGAAGAAGCTCTGTCTCACTGCGCGCGAAAAGCAATTTTCCATCGTGGAGAGCGACGACATTCTTTATGACATCGTCGCTGTTCCACGACGCAAGTATCGCGAGCTGTCCGCCTTCGCGCGCGAAGCCAACGAACGAACCTTTGGCGGAGGGCCCGAGCGCGCAGGCCACCATGGGAGACGCGGATGGGTTGGCGTTTGAGGGTACGTCGCCGTCGCGTAGATCGAGCACGCCGTCGAGGGCGTCTCCAGCGAGTTGGACCACGTGCGCAATGAGATCAGGGTTGCGCGCACGCAGCAACGCTATTGATTCATCAATGTCAAATTCTTCGGTGTCGTCACCTTGTTGACGAAGCAGATCACCACGACGCTTGGCCATAAGTGCCATTGGAATCGCGCCAACGCCTATGAGGGGACTAGGTAAATGGTGGCGTGATGGTGGCGACGCGACGGACGCGTCCTTGTAAGGAACACTGACACTTGCGGGTTGTTTCACGCTCGCGCTCGAGGTTGGGACCATCAGCGCGAAGAGGGCCAACACCAAGCCCGCCAACCACACGCTCCCGCCACCGTGAGTTCGATGACCCTTTCGAAGACGTGACACGTTCAACGTCACCTGAAGAAGGAATCCAATCCAAAAGAGACCGAGAACGATGAGCAGAAAGCGAACGAGCGTACCGTGGCTCTCGGTAGCAGTGAGGCGCCACTTTGAAATCACGACGTAGGGCAGCAAAGCAAAGTAGAGGACTATCGCGGCCCCTTGAATGCGCGTCGCGAGTGGACGCTTTAGCTGACGGGGGTTAGCTGCCACGTGAGTGAACTCGACGGAATGATGGTCTTGATGATGAACTGGCAACTTTCCTTCGCGGCGACGATGACCTGACTTTGCACGCTCGCCAACGCGTTCGCGCACTGCAACGTCGCGTCGGCGGGTGCGCTCGTCACGAGCGACCAGGTTCCGGGTCCATCGAGTGGAACGTCGGCCACGTTGAAGGACGGCGTGAGCTGACCCGATAGCGCGCCGCTCCCTACGGTCTCGCCGGAGGCGACGGCGACGGGCTTGACGCTCGATCCGGTCTTGCTCGAGGAGTTGGCGACGTTGCGCGAGGTCGTCGTTGGGATGGCGACCAACGTCGACGTTGACGTTGGTCGCGTTGTTGGCGGCGTAACGTTCGCCACTGGAAGCGTCGTTGTCGGCTCGACGGTTTTCTTGGGGGCTCGAGTTGGCGTTAACGACGTCGTCGTCCGAGAAGCCGAGGCGGCCGGGGACGTTGGCTTGGACGTCGCGGTAAGGGTCAGGACCAGGACTACTAAAAGCACTGGACTCGACCACGTCACCCAGTGCGTGCTCTTGAGGGAACGTAACAGTCTCATACTTGTCTTCGAAGAATAACGGAAGCGGTTGAGGGGGAACTCTTTCCATTGCTTTTCAACACCCTCTTACAGCAAAAATCGAACGGCAAAGTACTGAAGTTCGGACTGGAGAGATACCGGCGCACTGTGATCGTGCGCGGCCAATTCGCGTATCGATCGCCCTTCAAAGACTCGTGCGTAGGTGAGGCGAACCAAGCGGTCGTGCTCGCCGCCGCGCAAACTTTCGAGTCTCGTGAGCAACGGCGACGCTTCTTTAGCCGGCTCCTCAACTCGCTCGTACTGCGAAATACTGCGCAACGCCTCCTTCTCCTTCAAGAGCCACCGACGCAGGCGACCACGAAGAGCCGAGAGGAGATCAGGCGCCGCGTACTGACGGGACTGTCCAGCCCAGTCAATGAGGAGTTCACTAAGTAGTGAAACGGCCATTGACAGTGTTTCGCTGGGATCGTCGATGATGCCGTCGCCAAATCGTAACTGTCGACAGACACTAACGACGCCGGGTAAGAGCGTTTGGAGCAGCGCGCGATGCACGTCGGGATCACTGGCTTCGATGAGCAGCATTCGCACGATCTGCGCGCGTTCGAGCACGTTACGCCCGCCTTTGGTTTCGAGCAGGCCGACCACGTCATGCAGATCAAGTTGCGCGTCGAGTTCGAGTTCGGGGTAGCGCACGGCGAGGCGTTGACAGGACTCGCGTGCACTTTGCGTTCGTCCCACCCTTCGCCACTCGAGTCGCAGGTTTCCTAGGAGGTCAATTTTCGTTGTCATGACGCCTAGTTGAAGGCTCCACGCGCACGCGACCTCTACCCAAGTAAGTCCATTCGCTGGTGCATTTCTCATTACCTTCAGCCTGGAAGGTGGCGCGCACTTCGCCACGCACATAGTCGCGACGTAGGCTGGGGCTATGGACATCGAAGCCTTTTACGAACAGAACGAAGCTCGCCGCGAAAGCGCAGAGTTTGAATTTGGCAACGAATGGACGGACGCCGTTGATAACGAGTACGAACTTTCGTGGGTTGAGGCGACGGGCGAGCTCTACCTAATGGTCGAGCCCGACGCGCAGATCACCGAAGATATGTTCGGTGACTTCTCTGTGGCGGGAGAAGTCGTCAGCGACCTGACTGTTGTAATCGTTGGCAAGTCGCCCTCATTGGCCGCTCTTGAAGACCTCATCGATGGCTGGGAAGAAGCGATGCTTGAACCGGACTCCTTGGCTTGGCTCCACGATCGTCTGCTTCCACACCCCTAGAGAAAGGGCGTCGAAGAGTCGGCGACCTTGCAAAGACGCGTCAGCGACGCGACGAGATGGGGAATAGGTACGCGTTCGGCTTCGTTGATTTCGGTCATGAGCGGATTCCAACTGCCATCAATCGACGTGGCTGCTGCGGCTGATGATGTGCCCTTAAGGAGTTCGTTGAGCGCGTTGGCTTGAAGGGTAGAGCGTCGCTTAGCAGTCAGTCCGGGTTGTTCACTTTGTCGCTCGATTGCTATAGCGCGCTTGACGTACATGCAGCTATGGCGCACGTCGGCTACAGCACCGCCCGTGCCACACGACGAGAGGACCACACTCGCCAACGTGAGTGCTGACAGAACGCTGAGTGACCGTGCTAGCCGAGCCACGAGTCAGCGGACTGCAGCAAGAAATCGCTCACGCTGCGTCCCCGCTCAAAGATGTCGCACAAAGGATCTTCACCTTTGGCAACTTGGCTCAGTGAGATTGCCCGTCGAGCAATGATCGAGATCCGTCGCTCGGAGCTCTCGGTTGGTGAAGCGAAGACGTCCGTTGCGGTGACTTCGAGGGGCATCTCAAGTCCGCCGATCGGCGCCAAGTCGATCGCGAGACGCAGCAGATCGGGTCCGTGTGGCATAGGTGGCAGACCCCACGTTAAGACGAGGGGGAAGTGAAACTCATCGGGCGGATCGATTTCCTCAGGGAGGCCCAGCACCGCGTCCTCAAAGGCCAAGAGAGTCCTTGGGTCAACGTCGAGTTCAATGTGGAGATCAACCGGGCCACCACAGCCGTCTTCGGGATGGAGATCGACCTCCCAGGCCTGGCGAAGTGAGTACGTCTCAACGAAATGCCGCTCATCGTGCACGTGAAAGCCGTGGGTCACCGCGTGGTCCTTGAGATCAGCCACGAATCCTGCAACGTCGATAGCGGCCATTAGTACTCAGGATAGCGCCCAACCCCACTACCGTAACTACGTGAGCGAGTCGTTATTAACCACACTTCGTGCGTGCGCGCACGAGATTGGTGAGGTCGTGAAGGCCGGCCAGCATGAAGGATATTCAGGGCTTCGCGCGACGCAGTATCACCTCGACGTGGCGGCCGATGACGTCGCGTTACGTGTCTTGCACGGTGCGGGATTTCGCGTCATGAGTGAAGAGTCGGGCGTGACGGGCAGTGGTGACTACACCGTGGTCATCGATCCGATCGATGGTTCAACGAACTGCGATCAAGGCATTCCCTTTTTTGCGACGAGCCTCGCCGTGCTTCGAGGCAATGAGCTCGTCGCGGGTCTGGTGATGAATCAAGCGACAGGTACCGTCTTTGAGGCAGAGAAGGGAAGTGGTGCCACGCGCGACGGCGCGCCAATCGCCCCCAGTGGAGAGACAGAGTTCTCGAAGGCCGTCGTTGCGTTTTCCGGACTTCCTCCTCGTCACCTTGGCTGGGCGCAGTACCGCGCGCTAGGAGCGGCGAGTCTGGAGATCTGTCTCGTCGCTGATGGTTCGCTCGACGTCTACAGCGTGACGAATAAGTCAACATTGAGTCCGTGGGATTACCTCGGGGGACTCCTCATCGTCGAAGAGGCCGGTGCCGTCGTTGCTGAGTACGACAATGAAGTACTCGTCACCTCAGAACGCGTTACGAGACGTCCAATTTTTGCGGCAACGACTGAATTGCTCGCGATCATGCAACAGGCTGGAACCAATTAGGATTGTTACCTTCGGGCGCTT
>DATCBX010000118.1:0-3404 GCA_036511635.1 Acidimicrobiales bacterium
CGGCGCGAGTCACCTCAGTTGGGTCGTCGTTGCCTACCTGCTCACCACCACCGTCAGTACGCCACTATGGGGGAAGCTCGGCGACCTCTACGGTCGAAAGAGTTTCTTTCAGTGGGCGATTGTCCTCTTTCTTGTGGGCAGCATCCTCTGTGGTTTCGCACACTCAATGTTGGAACTCATCTTATTCCGGGCGATTCAAGGACTGGGCGGTGGTGGATTGATGGTCGGGGCCCAAGCGATTATCGCTGACGTGGTCTCACCAAGAGAGCGCGGACGATACGCCGGATTCTTTGGCGCGACGTTCGGCGCCGCGACGGTCCTCGGACCTCTCCTTGGAGGGTTCATTGTTGACCACTGGTCGTGGCACTGGATCTTCTTCGTCAACATCCCACTCGGCATCGTGGCGCTCATCGTTACGACGATCGTGCTGAAGAGTTCGCCCACGCGAGTAAGCCACGTCATTGACTACTCGGGCATCATCATTTTGACGATTGCCGCTTCGGCGTTGATCCTCTTCACATCGCTTGGGGGCACGTCTCTGGCGTGGCTAAGTCCTACGTCCATCGCACTCCTCGTAGGGGGTTTTGTCTTCACTGGCATCTTCGTTTTTGTTGAGCGACGCTCAAAGGAGCCCATACTTGCGCCGCATCTCTTCGCGAATCGAGTCTTCTCCTCGGCGTCAGCTATTGGCTTCGTCGTGGGATTCGCGATGTACGGAGCGCTGGTCTTTCTGCCGCTCTTCTTTCAGTTTGTTCGCGGCACCTCACCAACGATGTCGGGGCTTCGTCTGCTGCCCATGATGGCGGGTCTTTTCTTTACGTCGATCTTCACCGGACAGCTCGTATCGCGCGGATGGAAATATCGTCCGTTTCCCATTCTTGGCACGATCGTGATGACCATCGGTTTGGTCCTTCTCAGCACCGTGAACGAATCGACGCCAAGTCTCGAACAGTCCTTCTACATGTTGATCTTGGGCATGGGCATTGGACTCGTCATGCAGATACTGGTGACGGCAGTGCAAAACGCGGTCGACCCGAGCGATATAGGCGCGGCCACGGCAGGCGCTAATTTCTTTCGTTCGATTGGCGGATGTTTTGGGACTGCAGTATTTGGCGCACTGTACGCCAACGCGTTGCCGCGTGAGTTGGCAGCTGGCTTCGGTACCAAGGGCTCAAAAATTCTCTCTGTGCCTCCGTCGGAGTGGACACCCAAGCTTTTAAAGACGCTGCCCCCGAGTCAGTTACATATTGCGATACACGCGATTGCCAGTTCGATTCAATCGGTTTACGTCTGGGCCATTCCCTTTGGCGTCATCGCGGTGCTTCTTTCGCTCACGCTTCCCGAGGTCAAGCTTCGCGACAGCGTTCACCCAATCGCTGACGAAATACCGATGTCAACTGCTGACCCCCTGGTCTAAGAGTCGCGAGACACGCATCAAACTCTCGATCGTCGCCGTAGTACGGATCGGCGACGTCGAGGTTGAGCCCCGGTTCGGCAATATTTCGCCACAGTAGAACTTCGGTCTCTTTGTTTCGAAGTCGATCTTTCACCTCGTCGAGATGTTCGCGCGTCATCACGACGACCAAGTCTTGGGCGTCGAGGTGCGCCCTGTCGGCGTAGGTTGCGAGCGAACCAGGTCCGTGCAAACCTGCCCGATCGAGCGCCCCTCGAGCGCGCGAATCCATCGGACCGCCGACGTGCCAGCGAGCGGTGCCGGCACTGGTGACGCAGACGTGATCTTTGAGCGACTCGTCGTCGGCGACGAGGTGTTGAAGTAGGACTTCAGCCATCGGTGAACGACAGATGTTGCCCGTGCAGATCACCGACACTTTAAGAGTTTCCTGAGCCACGATCCTCCTGGGATTTACTCATTTTTAGTCGATGGATTTGTTTGTCGCGACGTGCGTACGTTGGTGGGAGAAAGGTAAAGTACCTGTAGACCGCCGGGAAGGAGACGATATGCCGCTGTCCGAGCATGAACAAAAGATCCTGGCCGAGCTGGAAGAGTCGCTCTCCAAACAAGATCCGCGCTTCGCGAAAAAGTCCCGTGAGACCAACGTCTACTCCCACAGTGGGCGACGCGTGCGATGGGGCATCGCGGGTTTCTTGGTTGGACTCGCGGTCTTAATTTTGTTCTTTTCTCAATCCGTTCTTGTGGGGCTGGCGGGCGTCGCCCTAATGTTTATTTCCGCAGTTGTCGTTGAGCGAAATGCTCGTCTCTTAGGACGCGCGTCCTGGCAGGACATCACACGCACCAGCCAGGGCGACGACGCCCACGCGAACCTCGGTCCTCGTACCAGGTCGCTCCGCGACTGGTTGTCGCGTCATCGCCATAAAAGCGAATGATCGATGTCGGGGACGCGCGCCGTGCGTCTCCGTGTTTGGCCCTAGATATTGGGGCGAGCAAGGTTGAAGCAGCAGTCGTCACGTCCGAGGGCGTTATTACGTCTCGCGAGCGTCTCGACGTCAACCAACACTCGGGGGATCTCTTTGACGCCGTCGCTGATTTGGCGCGACGAGTGCGAGGTAACGAACCCGTTGGGTTTGTGGGCGTCGGGTGCGCTGGGCCGATGTCGCGCGATGGTGAGACGGTATCGCCACTAAATATTCTTGGGTGGCGAGACTTTCCACTTCGTTCGTCGCTGCGTAACGCACTTTCTCTCGAGGTCTACGTAGAGGGTGACGCGCGCGCGCTGGCCCTAGCCGAGGGTGTGTACGGCGCGGCCCGTGACGTCAACTCCTATCTCTCGATGGTGGTGTCGACGGGCGTCGGTGGTGGCATTGTCTTGAACGGTCGACTGCTCGACGGCGAATCGGGTAACGCTGGCCACATTGGTCACCTCAACGTCGTGACCAATGGCGCGCTCTGTTCATGCGGCGCGTACGGATGTCTCGAAGCTGAAGCCTCCGGTTGGGCCATCGAAGAACGTACGGGCCGACCTCCAAGCGAGGCCGATCGAGCGACTCGTCAGCGCACCGGAGAACTCGTCGGCAGAGCCGTGGGCATGTTGAGTTCGGTGCTCGATTTTCGTCACTGTTACGTCGCGGGTTCGGTTGCGCTCGGATTCGGTGACGAGTTCTTCAACGAGGCAACGAAAGCAGCGCACGCTACGGCGCGGATGCCCTATTCACATGATGTAGAAGTTCGCCGCTCCCTCTTAGGTGTCGACGGTCCACTGCTCGGTGCCGCGCTCGTTGGATGGCGAGGTGATCGGTGAAGGGCATCGATCTCAAGGGACTGGCTCACTATCTACTGCTTCGCCCCGGCCAACTACCAATCGTGGTTCGCGCCGGATGGCGACTTCGTGCACGCGGATGGTGGCGTCACGCACCTTTTCTGCCACTACCGGACAGGGCTTATTGGAACTTTCGGATGATGACCGCGACCGGCTCGACGAATGGCC
>DATCBX010000119.1:0-3325 GCA_036511635.1 Acidimicrobiales bacterium
CCTCATTGAAAGCCCATTTCATCATGGACTCATCATCGTCTTCTCGGCCGCTATTGCGATGTCGGTGGTGGGTGCGCTCTTTTCCGCGCTGCGAGGTGACAAATTCGTTCATCAACAAGAGTCGCTAGCCAAACACGCCGGAGAACTTTCTGAAAGTTCCGGCGCCGTGCCGGGCGAAATCGCCCTCGAGACCGAGGTTGTTCGATGACCTCGAATGAATCAACGAGCAGCGACGTCCACGACGCAGCACGACTTCGCTACGTACTCGTGCGCATGATGCGAACACTTCGTCGCGATAGCAAGTCAAATCTTTCGCCCTCACTGATCTCTGCGCTCGCAACGCTTGAGGAGTTCGGCCCATTGCGCATCAGCGCACTCGCGACGCATGAATCCATTGATCCGTCCGTGGCGACGCGCGTCGTTGCGAGCTTGGAGAGTCAAGGACTCTCTGAGCGCAAAGACGACCCCGAAGACAAGCGGGCCAGTCTCGTTGACCTCAGTGACGTTGGCCGAAAGACGCTCGAAGTTCTCTGGAGTGAACGGACCATTGGACTGAGCTCACGACTTGAACGTCTTACGACCGAAGAACGCCACAGTGTCGAAGCGGCACTACCCGCGCTCGAAAAGATGGCGCGCGACAACTAGCAACGCTCCGCCACCTAGGCGAGTGCGGCGTCCAACGTAATCGTGGTCCCAGTAAGGGCCTTGCTCACGGGGCAACCTAGCTTGGCGTCGTTGGCCGCCTTCACGAATCCGGCTTCATCCAAACCGCCAACTTTGCCGCGCACGGTGATGGCGATATCGGGGATGCGAAATCCACCCGCGGGATCTGGTCCAAGACGAACTTCGACGTCGACGACGAGTGACTCTGGTGTGCCGCCGGCCGCGGCGATACCCGCGGAAAGGGCCATGGAGTAACAGGCGGCGTGGGCCGCGGCGATTAGCTCTTCTGGACTCGTGGTGCCGTCAGCTTCTTCAGCTGCCCGCTTGGGAAAGGACACGTCGAAGGTCGCCAGTCCACTGCTGATCAGCTCTACTTTTCCGGCCCCGTCTTGGAGACCGCCCGTCCACGTGGTGCGCGCCTTGCGTGTTGGCATGTCAAACTCCCTCTCGTTGGATTAACTCTGCGCATCCTACGTGCGCGAATCCCTGCTCGTCGCACGCAACTACGAGAACCAACGACGAGGGGTCAGTCGTCACCCTTGACGTCGGCGAATCGAGCGGTCGTGAAGGCAATCGTCGTTGGAACACTCAGCGCGAAGACCACCAACATGAGCGTGACCAGGACGAGCGATGAACCTCTGGTGTGATCGTGCACGAAGGCGAACTCAATCATGCCCGACGTAATCACGTAGGCCAGCAGCGCCCATTTAAAAACGGTAATGAACGTCGGCCACGCAAAGTTCTTAAGTCGTGCGAGAAGGAACGCCGCTGAAATCAAAAGAGCAACGGCGATACACAACAACGCGGTGGCGACGCCTAACGGTGCGACGCGAGGAGCGTAGGAGGCGAGCAGAATTCCTCCCACGACGACGAGGCCCAACGCGCCCGAACTGAGCCAACCAATCGGAGGGAACACTCGATCACTCTCGTGGCTGACTTCAGAAGTGTGGAGCGAACTCACCTGGACCCCAATCTCGTCATGATGATCAACGTAGCGACCTGCATAATGCCGAGGATTCCCGCGGTGTAGACAAATCTCTGCATCAGTCGATGGATACGTTCACCGTTCGGCACCGGTTTGTTCATCTCATAGAGCACCGCGATATTGGCAGGCTCGAGCACGCCCAACGCAACGGTCGCCATCACCCCAACGACGCAGAACGACACGATGAGCCACGCGTGGTTCGGATTTGACGCAGAAAGATTGCCCGCCATGCGAGCCACTTGAAATCCCGTGGCGAGCGTCATCATCACCACCGTGGGCATGATGATGACCATCATGGGCATGAATCGTGCCGAGAACTCCGCGCGTGCCGGAATGGACAGCCGACCAAGAATTGGACCAATCACCAGTCCCACGAAGAGGTCGATCCCCGTCCACAGTCCTCCACCGACCACGTGGTTGAACATGAGGCCCCACTTCCAGTCAAAGCCAATGGACAAAGCCACAAAGATCACCGCCGCGGCCACGACCGGTAGTCCCGCGAGTGGCACCACCTGGATCTTGGGTCGTTCAAGGGGCGGGCCTGGGTGCGTCGTGGCGTTCATAACCATCGCGTCGTCACTCACCGTTGTCTCCTTCTCAGTGGTAGTGAGAAATCTACTCAGCCAGTTGCCTTGGTGCGTGACATTCGACGAGGTCATCGGCCACATGGTCTTTTTGTCTCGTTATCAGGAGATACGGAGCCCCTTGCCAAATCCATTGCTCTCTGTCATGCTGAACGACATGCCCACGATCACTACTCACGACGACGGAATGCCCATTTGGATCGACATCAACGTCGAAACCCTGGAGCAGCATCACGACCTGCGCGCGTTTCTTAGCGCCCTCTATGGCTGGACGTGGGACGTCAGCGGCCCGGAGATGGGTCATTACGCAATCGCGTCCCACGACGGACAGCCAGTACTTGGGGTAGGACAAGGCGAAGGAGCTAGGGGCGAAGCCACCACGTACTTCAAGACCTCGACCATCGATGAGACCTTTGACCAGGCAATAGAGCTCGGATCTAGCATTGTCTTCCCGGTGTCTCCAGTATCGGACATTGGCACAATGGCGATAATGACCGATCCTTTCGGCGCGCGATTTGGACTGTGGCAACCAGCAACTTTTAACGGCTTTGGCGTCGTCTACGAAGCGAACGCCCCGGGTTGGTTTGACCATGTATCGAGCGACCCCGCCGCGGCCGGCGAGTTTTACGCAAGTATTACTGGCCACACACTCTTCTCGCCCGATCCCGACATGCGCATTCTGCAAAATGGCGAACAGTGGTTCGCGAGCATCTCAGAGTCACAAACCGGCGCCGGACCTCAGTGGAATCCGATCATGGTCGTGGATTCACTCAAGCGCATCCACGAGACAGTCCCTCGCCTCGGCGGCGCCATACTCATTGAGGAGATGCCCGTTCCTGGCAGTTCCCTCTGTGTATTTAGCGAACCGGTGAATGGAACGATGATGACCGTCATGCAGGGCGGCGACCACCCGGATTGAGCCGTCTTTTGCTTATCTGAGGCAACGCCACTGAGAAGTTTCTTCACTGAAGAGCAGTGGCTGAGTCGCAGCAAACGTCCAACTACGCATCATCAGCTCGAATGCTCTCAGGCGTTAAAAACTCGTGACGGGGACGACAACTCGCGAATCGTAGGACGGGTCGGCCGTGCGGTC
>DATCBX010000120.1:0-14881 GCA_036511635.1 Acidimicrobiales bacterium
CGCGTTTGCGCAGCGTCTCGAGAATGGCCCAAGGTCCGGCGACTTCGATTGTGTCGACAACCAGGCCCCGCTCCCACAGAGGTGCTAATGCACTGACATCGTTGCGATGGGCGAGCCAGCGCTCAACGAAGCTCTCGTCGAGTGACGACGCCCTCGCGCACTCTTGCTTGACTATCGCCATTGTGGCGTCAACGAAGAGTGCGTCGCCTTCATCTAGAACGATTAAGGCGCATCCCTCGAGATCAAAATTTCGTTTGGACTCCGCTTCGTCGTAGAGGCGAAGTACGGCCGGACGAGCGTCACGCTGAAGTATTCGCCGACATGTCTCCATTCCCTCTGTAAAGGAAGTAAAGAGAAACGCCGCTCGGGCTTCACTGGGTGCCAGAGCGTGGACAACGAGCGTCGCTTCAGTGATGACGCCGAGCGTGCCCTCAGATCCAACGAAGAGTTGCAGAAGATCAGGACCTACGGCCTGGCGAGGTCCGTGTCCACCGAGGTTCAACACTTCACCGCTCGCGAGAACGACGCTCAGCGCGCGGACCATGTCCTCGATCTTGCCGTAGCGATTCGAGTACTGACCAGCTCCCCGACAGGCAATCCAACCGCCTACGGTCGCGAGAGCAAATGACTGGGGAAAGTGGCCCACGGTGTAGCCGCGTTCACGGACAAAGTCTTCGAGATCGGGACCAAACACGCCCGCTTGCACGCTCACCGTGCTCGAGAGCTCGTCGAGGGCGATGATCTGATTTAGCCCCGTGAGGTCGAGCGCGATGGCTCCAGAATCGGGCACCGCGCCGCCCACGACGCCCGACCGACCGCCTTGAGGTGTCACGGCGACGCGATGATCCTGAGCAATTCGTAGTGTTGCCGCCACGTCGCTCGTAGAACCTGCTCGAACCACCACGCCTGGCCAGTTTTCAACGTGGCCACGCGCGACGTTCGGGATGAGACGAGGCCACCAGTCGCGCGCGTGATTGGCGCGCACGAGCGCGTCAACGTCAATCGACAGCCCCGCGTTCATCAGATCGTCGAGGAGCGCCGGTGGCGAGGGTGCTGGTGCGTTGAGCACGTCCGCCGAATAACTATTGGGCATCGTTGGCTCGGTCACGTTGACGTCCTAGACGACGAGTCCGGCTGCGGCGAACTCGCTTCGAACGAGGGATTCGTACGCACTGATCTGCTCTTTAATCTGGTCTTCATCCCACGACATCGTGGGCGCGACGAGGCGAGCTATTGCGGGCGCCGCGGCGAGGGTAGCGCGGGCGTCGTGCAAGTGGGCTCTCGTGCGGCGCGTGAGTAGATCGATGAGCGAGGTGGCCATCTCTTCGCGCGCGCTGTAGACAAACTCAGCGCCGACGTAGTGCTGGCCAGCGATTGGCGTTTTCTCTAGCTCGTGATTGTCGCCGACGCCTTCGAGCAAGGTCGGCGTGGCGGCGCCGAAACGATGGTAAAGACGCGTCTCAAGTTCGTTCGTTGGCCGCCATGTGCCTACGCCATAGAGGGGAAGGCTTTTCGTGCGCACACTCGCGAGATTTTTAACGTAGGGCTTCAACGCGTCGACGGCATCTTCGGCCATCTGACGATACGTTGTCCATTTTCCGCCCGTCACGTGGACAACGCCGTCGCCCGTATCGGTGACGCGGTGGCGACGTGAAAGGTCGGAGGTCCGTTCCTTCACGGCCCGGCCCTTGATGGGCGCAAGGAGTGGGCGAAGTCCGGCCCATACAGCCGTGACGTCATCGACGCTGAGATCCGACGACGTCGACGCGTTGACTGTCGTGAGTAGGTACTCCACGTCTTCGGGGGTGCACTCGGGACTATTGATTGATCCGCTGTACGCCGTGTCGGTAGTACCGACGTACGTAAAGGGAGCGTCATCGAAAGGAACAACGAAGATACTGCGACGATCGCCGGGCACGCTGAATACAGCTGCTACGTCGGCGGGTAGTCGATCGCGGCGCACGCTGAGGTGCACACCCTTGGCGGGAGTGATGCGGTGTGAGACTTCATGTTCGGTCATCGTGAAAATGTCGTCGGCCCAAACACCGGTCGCGTTCACGACCGACGTTGTCGCGATGGTGAATACCTCTTTGGTCAACTCGTCACGACACACGACGCCGTTGACACGTCCCGAAGGACCCTTCACAACGTCAAGAGCCCGTACGTAATTCGCGACATTTGCTCCAAAGTCGAACGCCGCTGTCTTGGCGAGCGTGAGTGCAACGCGGGCGTCATCGCCCCGTGCGTCGTAGTAGAGAAAACCAGCGACGAGCTTGTCGGCGCGGAGCGTTGGCAAATGCGCAAGAGTTTCTTCGCGAGTGATCTTCCGGTATCGATGGCCAATTCGCCATCCTCCAGCGAGGTCGTACAAGCGCAGGGCCGTTGCGTACGCCTTGACGACCGCCTTTGACGCAACGCCGTTTGAGCCAAAGAGAGGGATGAGAAAGGGGAGCGGTTGGACTAAATATGGTGCGTTCTGTAAAAGCCGCTGTCGTTCGCGAAGATTCTCATAGACGAGTCGAAACTCCTTTTGTTGCAAGTACCGAAGACCACCGTGGACCATTTTTGACGACTTGGAACTCGTACCTGAGGCAATGTCGCCACTGTCGATCAAGGCAACGCGAAGCCCTCGTGACGCGGCGTCCACCGCGACGCCCGCACCCGTCATACCAGCACCAATGACTACGACGTCGTAGTTGGTGGACAACATCGCGCGCACTTCATCGCTGCGCTCAAATGTCGTCATAGAGCAATGTTGGCACAAGGAAACTTAACGATGGAATTTTGACTTGCCTTCCCCGTCACGACCGGCGATCCCCACGGCCTTTCACGATGAACGGACGGTCACGCCAGTTTGAACGCTGTGTGAATATTTGCAAGAACGTCTGATGAAATGAATGAACGTTGCGCCACAATGTGGGAATCGCGACGTGACGGCGACCGGATTGGAAAGGGAAAGTCGTTGAATCAACAGCAAAAGTCGAAGAGTCGGAGAAATCACGAAACCGCTCGTGCTGCATTGCTAGCAATGTGAAGAGCCGATAGTCTTTCGCCGAGCGGCCAATGTGGTGGCTTGAAATCCAGGGAGGAAGTGCTCATGGCACTGAGAAAGATCAAGACGGCTCTATTAGCCGGAGCGACCGTAGCCAGTTTGGTGGCCATTGGTATCTCGGCTAGTTCTGTAGCCGCCAGCGGAGCGACCAAGGTGAACTGGGCGAAGGTGACGCATCTGACCAAGACCGGTCCAACTTCGATGACCGCGCTTGTCGCTGCCGCGAAGAAGGAAGGCAAGTTGAACGTTGTCGCGTTGCCCAATAACTGGGCCAACTACGGCAACATCATCAAGGGCTTCGAGAAGAAGTACCACATCAAGATTAATTCCGAGAACCCCGAGGGCTCAAGCGCTGAAGAGATTCAAGCTATTCAGGCGGACAAAGGACGTTCGACGGACCCCGACGTCATTGACGTTGGTACGAGCTACGCGGTGACCGCTAAGGCCTCGCATCTACTCACTCCATACAAGGTGCAAACCTGGAGCGAGATTCCTGCTGGGTTGAAGCAGGCGGCCGGTTACTGGTATGGAGACTACGGCGGCTACGTCGCGATTGGTTGCAATACCAAGACCGTGACGGTATGCCCTACGTCGTTGAAAGCAATGCTGACCGAGACCGGTGCGAACGGGTACAAGATTGGCATCAACAACAGCCCTCTGACGTCGAACTCGGCATTGGCCGCAGTACAAGCAGCCGCTGTTGTGAACGGTGGATCGCTCGATAACGTTGCGCCAGGCGTGAACTTCTTCTCGACGCTGAACAAGAACGGTGCGTTCGTGAACACGATCGCCGATGCCACAACGGCTCAGTCAGGAACTACGAACATCATCATCTGGTGGGACTACTTGATGGCCAACGGTGGTATCAGCGTGCCAGGCTGGACTGTTGTCATACCAAGTGACGTGTTGCTGGGCGAGTCGTACACTCAGGCCATCAACGCATCTGCTCCAAACCCCGCGGCTGCGCGCCTGTGGGAGGAGTATCTCTACTCTGTGACCGGTCAGAACCTATGGCTAGCTGGTGGGGCTCGTCCCGCAGAGCTCGTATACATGCAGGCTCACGGCACGGCGAACAAGTCGTTGGTTGCGAAGCTTCCGACATTGCCACCGGGTCAAAAGGCAATATTCCCATCCACAGCGCAGATCACTGCAGCCGCGACGGTTATTAACACCACGTGGGCCGCACAGGTAGGTGCCAGCTCGTAGTTAGTACGGACTGATTTCTCCTATGTCAAATAGAGATGTTGCTTCTTCGGACCCAGGTATCTCGGTACCTGGGTCCGAAGAAATGACGTATAGGCAAAGTTCCGTAGTGCGGAAATTTCTTCGCGGGTTCGAACCCGTGTTGGCGATCGCGCCCTTCGTCGTCTATTCATTTCTGGGGCTAGGGGTTCCAGCACTCGCTGTCGTCTATTACGCGTTCCGCGGCGAAAATGGAGGATGGACCGTCTCTAACGTGAATCAAATCATGCACGGTGTCTTTCTCGTTGGCTTCGAAAACAGCATCAAATTAGGTTTGCTATCCGCAGTAATTCCTGGCGTTCTAGGCGTCTTTCTCGCGTACGCAATTCAAACCTCTAACAGCACTGTCTTACGTCGACTTACGTCGACAGCAGCCGGCGTGCTGGCTAACTTCGGTGGCATCAATCTCACCTTCATGTTCATCGCGACGTTAGGTTCAACGGGTGTGTTGACCTATTGGCTCGCGGACATCGGCGTCAAGCTCTCCAATATCGGATTTAACCTCTTCACGTTCTCCGGAGTTTTGGTCGTCTACATGTACTTCCAACTACCGCTCATGGTGCTCGTGGTCACGCCAGCCCTCGGTGGTCTTCGAGCATCGTGGCGCGAAGCGGCAGAAAACATGGGCGCCTCTAGCTGGAGTTACTGGCGTCACGTTGGAATTCCAGTGCTGATGCCGTCGATTCTTGGGGGGATGCTGCTCCTCTTCGGCAGTGCATTTGCCGCTTATGCAACCGCTGAGACGTTGACGCTCGGCCTCATCGCCCTCTCGCCAATTCAGATTGGTAACTTTCTTAACGGCAACGTCATCGCGGGACAGACGCACGTTGGTTACGCGATTGCCTTTGGCATGCTCGTCATTCTCACCGTCACGATGATTCTCTACAGTCTTGTTCGCAAAAGGGCGTCGAAATGGCTCCGTTAAGTGGCGCAGGTTCCGTTTTTGAAGTCTCTGAGGCCGAGAATCAGACCGTTCCCGAGTTTTCGACTGGAACGATACGACGCAGACGGCGCGTACGTTGGTGGCGAGTGGTTGTCTTACTGCTCTCGGGCGCCTTTTTCATAATTCCCCTGTACGCAGGCATTAAGTTCTCGCTGCAGAATGTGCAGGGCCACTTTTCTTTTCAGGCCTACGAAAAACTGCCGTCGGCTCCTGGATTCACCGGGGCCCTCACGTTATCGCTCAAGATTGCCCTCGTCACGATGGTGGTCTCAACTCTCTTGATGGTTCCGACCGCAATCTACGTGCACGTCCGACTGCCCCGTTTGCGCCGACTTCTTGACGTCGTAACGGTGCTGCCAATCGTGATACCACCCATCGTGCTGATTATTGGCGTGCTGGGCGTCTTTCCGCTCTGGGCCAAGTCGTCTCCGTACTTGCTGAGCTTCATGTACGTCATACTCTCGATGCCGTTCGTCTATCGCTCACTGGACGCTGGACTTGGCGCGATTGACTTGAAGACGTTGACCGAGGCTTCACGTTCACTTGGTGGCAATTGGTTGACAACGATGTGGCGGATCGTGCTTCCCAATATTCGCCCGGCGTTACTGTCAGCGACGGTTCTCACCCTGGCGCTGGTCTTTGGTGAGTACACGATGGCGAGCCTTGACCTATGGACGACGATTCCGGTATGGATCGCGCAGTTCCAAGTGTCGACCGATGGACCGATTCAAGTAGCGGCGTCGATGATGGGACTCATTGGAACGTGGATACTGCTGATGCTGGTCGTATCGATAGACCGATCACAGTCTCGACGTACTCGTCGCAAGCAAGGCGCGTAGTGACTCAAATGAAAGAGACCCCAATGGCCTATTCATCATCGCAACAGACGGCAGGCGCTGGAGCGGCGGTCAGCCTTGAAAACTTGGTGCGCACCTTCGGAAGCGTGCGAGCGCTCGATGGTCTGTCGCTGAAGATTGAGCCGGGCGAGTTCATGGCGCTTTTAGGGCCTTCTGGCTGTGGCAAAACGACTGCTCTTCGCGTGCTCGCGGGTTTCGAGCTTCTCGACAGCGGTCGCGTCGTCGTCGATGGCGTCGATCTTTCGAACGTTAACGCGCGTAAACGCGACATGGGAATGGTCTTTCAGAGCTACTCGCTCTTTCCCAACATGAACGCGCTCAACAACGTGGCGTTCGGCCTTCGAATGAGGAAGCAAGCCGCGAGTCAGCGCCGCAAGAAAGCGGGAGAACTTCTGGAGATGGTGGGACTCGCTGACCAGGCGGCGAAGTATCCGCACCAAATGTCGGGTGGTCAACAACAGCGCGTCGCACTGGCCCGCGCGCTCGCGATCGAACCACGCGTACTGCTACTTGACGAGCCGTTGTCGGCCCTTGACGCAATGGTGCGCGCGGAGTTACGTGATCAGATTCGCTCACTGCAACAGCGGCTTGCGATCACGACGGTCTTTGTCACGCACGACCAAGAAGAGGTGCTCTCGATGGCCGATCGAGTCTGCGTGATGTCGCGTGGACATATTGAGCAAGTCGCCACACCCGCGGAACTGTATTCACGACCCGGTACTGCGTTCGTCGCGCAGTTCGTGGGCATCTCGAGTCGGGTGCCGGTGGACGTGGCGAATAAAGAAGTGGTGATTTTCGGACAGCGTTGCCCAATTCGTAGTGGTGATTCGAGCTCTGTGGTCGGCGCCGCGGACGCGTTGCTCCGACCCGAAGACATCGCCATTGAGGTAGATCCCAACGGTAAGGGCTTTGTTACTAGAAAGAGTTTTCTAGGTGCCATGACCCGCTTAGTAATTCAAATCGGCGATACCTCAGTACGCGTTGACGTACGAAGCGACGCGGGTGCGGACATTGATCTTGGAACGCACGTTCGTCCGAGCATTGTCGCGCGCGACGTGCTGGTCGCTCCCCGTAAAGAGATCACAGCGGTCGACACTTCGGCGACGCCACCACCACCGACCGTCTCTTAGTAAAAGTACCGTTCGCAGTTTTGAGGACGAGCCAGTTCACCGTCGTTAGCAAGTACGACGGACTAACTTGCTGGATATGGACTTCGAACTAACTGACGAGCTGGCTGAACTTCAACGAAGCGTGCGACGCCTAGCGCAAGAAAAGATCAAGCCTCGAGCACGCGAGATCGACAAGACGGGCGAGTATCCGCAGGACATTTTTGACGAATTCAAGAAGGCCGACTTACTCGGCCTTTGCATCCCCGAAGAGTACGGCGGTTCGGGTGCGGGCATCATGGGCCTCACCATTGCCATAGAGGAGGTCACCAAGTACTCGAACGTTCTTGGCCTTATGTTGCTCTTGACGCGTCTTCCTACGGGCCCCATCATGATCGCCGGCAACGAGGATCAAAAGCAGCGGTACTTACCGGGCATAGCGAACGGCACCAAACGCGCGGCGTTCTGTCTCTCTGAGCCGGGTGCAGGGTCTGACGTTGCGGGCATGCAGTCACGAGCGCACGAGGATCCCGACGTAGAAGGCGGTTACATCCTTAACGGGACGAAGTGTTGGATATCGGGAGGAATGCAAGCTGACTGGTTCGTGGTGTTCGCAAAGTTCGGCGATCCTGCCCTTCGCCACCACACCAACATCTGGGGATTCATCGTTGAGGCTGATACGCCGGGTGTGACGAGGCCTCGCGTCGACAAGAAGATGGGTGTGCGAGGAATCGACACCACGGAGATTGTCTTTGACAACGTGAAAGTCGGCCCTCGTCAGGTCATTGGTGGTGGCTTCGCGCTCGTTATGGAGTCACTCAACGCAATGCGTCCCATTGTCGCGGCACGCGGAATCGGCCTCGCCGAGGGCGCCTTGATGTACGCAACCAACTACGTCAAAGAACGCAAGGCCTTTACGAAAACGATTGCTGAGTTTCAAGGGATTCAGTGGGAGATCGCTAAGTGCGCGACTGACATCGAAGCCGCGCGCCTGCTTACTTACCGCGCCGCGTGGCTCTCGGATCAAGGAAAATTCACCAAAGAGTACGTGCCGATGCTCTCGATGGCGAAGTACTACGCCTCTGAAGTCGCGGTATCGGCGTCGCGCCTCGCGATGCAATTGCTCGGCGCGGCTGGCTACATGGAGGATCACCCAACTGAGCAGTACTACCGTGACGCGCCACAACTCACGATCGTCGAGGGTTCGAGTCAAGTACAACTCGGGTTAATCGGGAAAGGCGTTCTCGGTCACGATTTGTGGTGGGACTAGGGCGTTCGTACGGCTGCCTCAACCTACACTGACCCTGTGAGTGGACCGCTAAGTGGACTGAAGGTTCTTGAGTTAGCCGGAATCGGTGCGAGCCCCTACGCGTGCATGCTCCTCGCTGATCTCGGTGCCGACGTGCTACGCCTTGAGCGCGGTGACGTTGACGCCGACGAGGCAACGACGTGGGACGTGTTGAATCGCTCACGTCCCTCGGTCGCTATAGACCTCAAGAGCGAGGCAGGTCGCGACCTCGTGCTCGATCTCAGTGAACGGGCGGACGTTCTGATCGAAGCGTTTCGCCCAGGTGTCGCCGAACGCCTCGGACTCGGGCCCACGGACGTGTGGGCCCGCAATAAACGACTGGTCTATGGACGGATGACGGGTTATGGCCAAGAAGGTCCACTGTCAGCAAGGGCGGGCCACGACATCAATTACATCGCGGTCTCGGGCGCGCTCTGGCCCGTTGGTCGAGCTGGCGAGCGTCCGGTCCCGCCAATCAACTTTGTGGGCGACTTTGGCGGCGGCGCGTTGTTTTTAGTCTTCGGTGTGATGTCCGCGGTCTTCGCCGCCCAGCGAAGCGGAGAAGGTCAAGTGGTCGATGCCTCAATGGTCGACGGATCCGCGTCGATGATGGCCATGACCCATTCCTTCATCAACAGCGGCTACTGGCTTGAAGAACGCGGCGTCAACATTCTTGATTCGGGCGCACACTTTTACGACGTGTACGAAACGAAGGACCAGCGCTATGTCGCGGTCGGAGCCATCGAAGCCAAGTTCTACGCCGAACTCTTAGTAGGTCTCGGTCTAAGTGCGAAGGATATTCCCGCCCAAATGGACCGCACGCAGTGGCCCACAATGAAGGAGAAGTTCGCGGCGCTTTTTTTGACGAAGACGCGCGACGAGTGGATGGAGATATTTGAGAACCTAGACGCCTGCGTGACGCCCGTACTCTCACCATCAGAGGCCGTTCATCACCCCTATAACACTGCGCGACAGGTCTTTTCAACCGATGGCGCCGTGCAGCCTGAGCCGGCGCCACGATTTTCTAAGACGCCCGGTGAGATAGGCCAGCCTCCGCGTGCGGCGGGGTCGGGAACGCGCGAAGGTCTAAAGAACTGGGGGGTGAGCGACGAGCAGTTTGCGGCGCTGAACGCCGCGGGCGCCTTCGGTTAGATGTTGACGACGGGGCACGTCAAGGTGCGGGTGATGCCCGGAACCTTTTGGATCGCGCCCACGATGAACTTACCCAGGTCATCGACGCTCTCCGCTTCACAGCGAACGATCACGTCGTAAGGCCCCGTTACTTCAAAGGACTCAAGTACCCCGGGCACGGCGCGAGTAGCGAGAACCACCTTCTCGCTCGAACCAATTTCGGACTGAATCAAGATGTACGCCTGGACCGACATGGGGAACCTTTCATTTCGAGTCCCTCCATACTGCCCGTTTTTGAAACTCTTCGCTAGTCTTCGCGAAATCGCTTGCCCATGTGCCACTGATAGCAGTAGTCGCAGCGATACGTGTCAAGTTCGGCCCGATTGAGCGTCCAGGCCAACTGCGCCGCGCTCTGGGCCTCTCGTTCGGTGCGGTACGCGTTCTTGGGTGAGCCTTCTCGGGTGAAGTGCGAGGCCACCCGACTCAGCGGGCGAGTCGGGGCGGGGCGCCGGCGTCGACTTTTCATATGGTCTCGACACTAGGTGTTCTGACTAAATTGTTTGACGTGAGTGTTCAAGGCGCAACTGAGGTCATCGTCCATTCGACGACGGAAACTGATGAAGGTGACCACGAGCGTTTTAAACATCTGGTACTCGAGGGCTACACGCCCAAAGGTGGCGAGTTTGTACCGCTGGATAACTCAGTGGTCGACGGCATGGTCAACGCAACGCCCGTGAGGGCACTATGTGGAAAAGTCTGGGTCCCCGGTCGCAATCCGCAGAAGTATCCACTCTGTCCCACGTGTAAAGAGATTGCTGAGACGATGGGTTGGAGTTTGCCCAGCGCGTGAGCGGAGGAGTGCCCGAGCACTCTTACTAGAGTCGAAGGCACTATGGCACGCGCTTTGATACTTCGTCATCACCTCGAAGACAGCCCCGGGCTTATCGGAGAGGCCTTCGAAAGTCGTGGATTTGAGCTCGACGTCGTAATGATCGACGAACACAGCGTCTCGCCGTTACTTGATGGTTTTGACGTCATGGTGATTCTTGGCTCGAAATGCGCGGTCTACGACCACGAAATTGAGGCGTCCTGGTTTGGCCGAGAGTTGGCGCTCATTGGAGAAGCAGATCGCCGAGGACTTCCAATACTGGGCATCTGCTTTGGTGCACAAGCACTCTGTCGCCACTTTGGTGGGGAAGTTCGCCGCGCTCCCGACAGTGAAGTGGGTTGGTTTGAAATCGACGTACTGCCTGGCGTCGAACTGGCCCGTGGACCTTGGTTTGAGTTTCACTTCGATCACTGCACGTTGCCCGATACCGCAACGCTGTGGGCAACGTCACCACGAGCGGTGCAGGCCTTCGCCATTGGACAACACGTTGGCGTGCAGTTCCATCCTGAGATTGATGAGGCCCAACTGAAGGAGTGGCTCGCGTCTGATGAAGAAGACGCGAGGGCACTGAACATGGACCTCGACGCCTTGCTCGAAGAGACGGCTCGCGAGACGCCCGCCGCACGCGTGCGGGCCAAAGATCTGGTGGACCTCTTTTTGCGCCACGTTGGTTCGTTAACTTCATGATCAACGATGACGTGCACGAGACGATGACCGTGCGTATCGAACGCCCCGCTACGGGCGGTGGCGTGGGCCGCGCCGACGACGGAAAAGTGATTTTCGTGCGCCATTCCTTACCTGGCGAACTCGTTCGAGCTCGCGTTAACGAGTCAACCGCGACGTTTTATCGAGGGGACGCGCTCGAAATTATCGAGGCAAGCCCCGAGCGCGTAAAGGCCCCGTGTCCCTACGCGCACCCAGGAGGTTGCGGCGGTTGCGACCTCCAGCACGCGTCGCAAAGTGCTCAAATCTCGTGGAACGGCGCACTCGTCGCGGAACATCTACGACGAATTGCGGGCCTCGAGATTGACGTGAAGGTAACGACTCCCGCCGGTGACGTAAAGGGTTCACGAACCAGGCTTCGTTGCGCGGTGGACGGCGACGGACGTCTGAGTTTGCGCGCGGCTCGCTCGCATGAACTCATTGCTCTTGACGCGTGTTGGATTGCCAATGAGACCTTCGAACCAGCCTTTCAAAACTCGTGGCTCGGTGTCGAAGAAGTTGAGCTCCGAGCGATTGGTGAGGGCGAACCATTCGCGGTTGCTCGACGTGAAACCGAGCGAGGCACGACGTTCGAGCTTCGTTCGATGAGAGGAACGCCGCTCGATCCGACGACGCACTCTCGGGCCAAAGTTCACGATCACGTGTTTTCCATTAGTCCGCTCTCGTTTTGGCAGTCTCACAGGCGAGCTCCCGAGATGCTGCTCAATACGGTGCTCGACTTCGCGGGCGTAACGCCTGGCGACGACGTTGTGGACCTCTATAGCGGCGTTGGCCTCTTTGCGGTGCCCCTCGCCAAAAGGGTCGGACTTGGCGGTCGGGTAACTGCCGTTGAGTCGTCACCTTTTGCGGTACGCGACGCTCGCACAAACGCCACGGGACTGAAGCAATTGAAGGTTCGCGAATGGTCCGTCACCGCTCGCTCAGTGAACGACACGGTACGTGAGGGATCGGTCGTCGTTGTAGACCCTCCTCGCCCGGGCCTGGCTAAGGGTGTGGCGGCGAGCATCGTGCGCCGCGCGCCGCGACGACTTGTCTACGTGTCGTGCGACGCGGCTACCTTCGCGCGAGACCTTAAAATATTCTTAGGGAACGGATTTGTCATGGAACGACTGGAAGTTTTCGACTTGTTCCCTATGACCGAGCACGTAGAGCTCGTCGCGCTCCTTGACAGCCCCTCCTAAAAGGTGGATAGTGATGGCGAGGCCGAAGTTATCGGACCTCGCCAATGGGGGTTGACAATGTCGATCAAGTTGGATCACCACCACCGCGTTACTGCTCAGAAAGTCTTTTGTCATCCACTGAACCACAACATTCAGTGGCACGACGTGTGCTCGTTACTGGCACGTTTTGGTGAGGTGCACGAAACGCACCGTGGCAATTGGGCGATAACGGTCGATGGCGAAACCGTATCGTTCGGTTCGGCGCGCTCGCGCGAACTCAACGAGGATCAGGTGGTGAAGGTTCGAAATTTTCTTCGTTCGTATGGCCTCACGAAGGACAAGTTGGTCGCGGCCTAACGCGTTGACCAGTACCGTTGGGAGTCGTGACCGAGAGACTCCTTCTGCTGCTTCCTCCGTCGCAGGGTAAAGCAACGGGCGGACGGCGCTCGAACAAGACGGGCGTCTTTGACGCAGTCTTGGCTGAACCGCGTCGCCAAGTACTGAGTTCTTTGCACGCGCTACTTCAAACCTCGACACTCAAACAGCGTTCAACACTCTTTAACGCGCAAGGCCGATTGCTCGAACGTGCAATTAGTTCGATTCTTGATTTTGAGAATGGCAAAATGCCACTGCTGCCCGCGTGGCGCCGCTACGAAGGTGTCGTCTGGACCCACCTTGACCCCAGTTCTCTCGCGCCATCGCAGCGTCGCGAAATTCTGGTTCCGTCTGGTCTCTACGGACTGCTGACGTGTGAGGACCCCATTGCGGACTATCGACTCAAAATGAACGCGAGCCTCGCGCCACTTGGCACCCTGGCGCGGTTTTGGCGGCCCACGTTGACGTCGTTACTTGAAGAGCGTTCGAAAAATAAGACGATCGTCAATTTCTTGCCCCACGAACACGCCGCCAGCATCGACTTCACCGCGCTTTCAAAAAAGCGACGAATCATTGATGTTCACTTCGTCGCGGCTGATGAAAAACGAGCAGTTGGGCATGACGCAAAGGCGGTCAAGGGCGTCGTCGCGCGGCGGCTACTTGTTGAGGGCACGGGCGTACTGGACGATATGGAGTGGCAAGGATGGAAAGTTCGTCGCGAGGGCAACGACGTATTTGTCACGACTTCACGATGATGGCGCGACGTTCGAGAGAATTTGTCGTCATCGTAGAATTCATCGCGTGAGTTCCCCCGTCGTCGTCCTTGAGCAGCGCCTTCGAACCCAGGTGCTGGCTCTCGTATTGTTTCTTGCGCTGGTCCTTTTCCTCGTGCTTTCCGTAACACTCATCGCGACGTCGAAGAGTGGATCACCGTCCGCCACGCTTTACGTCGTAGAGATCGCGGTACCCCTTGGCCTCCTCGTTGGACTTTGGATGTTTCTTCGCATCATTGTCCGCGTTGTCGAGACGCCCAAGGGAAGGGCGCTTCAGGTTGTCTACGGCTACCGCGACATTGTGCGCCAGACTTTCGGTCCCGACCAACTGGTCGCTGCGTACGCGCGTAACTACTCCTACATGCAGATGGGCGGTTGGGGATACCGGGGCAGTCTTCGACTACTTCGCAGAGCGGCGTTGGCAACACGGCGAGGTGAGGCGCTCGAACTGCATCTCCAAAAAGGACGGCGCTTCATTGTGACCGTTGATAGTCCCGCCGACTTTGTCGGGGCGCTCGGATTAAAAGGGAACTAGGTCGCCTACTTGCAGGCTCTTAGGACCGACGCGTGGTCCACGCTGAGATAGGCGTTGGCGGTTGCGGCTGCAGTGGTGGCGCTAATGAGATCTGAAACGAGGGCCAACTCAAATGAGTAATTTTTAGGGCTCGTCAGCAGCGCTCTCTCGTCCTTGATAATGCTCGAGACGTCAGAACCCTCGTTGTTCACTTGTGTTGCGGCGACTCGGTACACGCTCGCGAGGGCGCTACTCGGCGCCGCTGCCGCACCGGCCGCGAGTTGCGTGTGGAGTTTGTCCAAGGTGGTGACGTCGGTCGGTAGAAGCGAGACGGCTTTGGCGATGGCCGAGAGGGAGTTGCTCGTTGGCAGCGTGGGCGTGGGTACCTTCGTTATGGTCGCCACGTCTTTACAAAACGCCGTTGTATTCGCGGCGCTAGCAGGAAGTGGCGCAATAGTAAGCAATCCTCCGACCGCCAGTGAACTGACAATCGCGAAGGCAGTTTGTGGAAGTAATTTGCGCACGTTCGTCGACCCTTTCTCCGTCCTATTCGTGACGCTACTCTGGACTCATGGCACTTAAAGGTCGGTACGAACCAAGCAAAGCGGAGTGGGTCAGGAACCAAGTCGCTGAGTACGAAGCCAGCAATGGTGAACGGGCCAACACACTTCTTGACACTGGTCAGCCAGTCATCATCGTGACGATGAAAGGAAAAGAAGAGGGCACGATTCGCAAGGTTGCGCTAATGCGCGTTGAGCATGGTGGTGAGTACGCGCTCGTCGCGTCCCAAGGCGGCGCGCCGACAAATCCTTCCTGGTATTTCAATTT